>DATGCC010001009.1:0-7537 GCA_035312345.1 Rhodothermales bacterium | reverse complement strand
GGCACGGGGAGCCAAAGTGGTGGCCTGCGGTTGCGCAAGGTGCTGGTAGCTTCGCAGTTTGCCTTCTCGCTTATCTTTATGGTGACGATGGTCGCCCTGTATCAGCAACTCCAGTTGATGACCCATGCCGACTATGGGTTCGACGACGAACGCGTGGTCAACGTAGCCATGCCCGGTGTAACGTACGAGACGCTGCGGGCGGCGTTGCTCACCGACCCCGCCATTACGAAGGTCTCTGCCACCTCCAAACTCCCGGCTTCCGGTTCCGTCAACGGCGTGTGGGTGCATCTCGAAGAACGAGCCGACCCGTTGCGCGGATATGAATATGCCATCGACGAACACTTCATCGACAACCTGGGGCTTCAACTGGTGGCGGGACGCAACTTCTCATCGGCCTTCGCCGCCGACTCCGTGCAGTCGGTCATCATCAACGAAACGGCGGTGCAGGACTTCGGCTATTCGACGCCCGCAGCCGCGCTGGGCCATACCTTGCGGATGGAGGACGGCCCGCCCGTCGAGGTCGTTGGCGTGGTGAAGAACTATCATTTCAACTTGCTGGTCGATGCCATCAAACCCATGCTTTTGCACTACGACCCGCAGGCCTTCCGCTATGCCAACCTCCGCGTACAGCCGGGCGAGATGGAGCGGGCGCTGGCGCACCTCGAAGCCACCTGGCAACAACTCAAGGTAGCCTATCCGCTGGAATATGAGATCTTCAGCGACCAGCTTGCCAGCAACCCCATCAACGTCGTTTTCCGGGACTTCATTCGCATCATCGGGCTGGTCGCCGGGCTGGCGGTCATCATCGCGTGTCTCGGCCTTTTCGGAATGGCCGCCTACAGTGCCCAGGTACGGGTCAGGGAAGTAGGGGTGCGCAAAGTGCTTGGAGCGAGTGTCGCGGATGTCGTCGGGTTGTTGTCAAAGGATTACGTCAAGCTGGTGAGCCTCGCGGCGCTCATCGCGGCACCCCTGGCCTGGGGCCTCAACAACCTCTGGTTGCAGCAATTCGCCCGCCGCATCGACTTCGGGTTCGGCGTGCTTTTTATCACCACAGGTGTGCTGCTCGTGCTAGCCTTTCTCACCATTGCCTCGCAGACTATTCGCGCCGCCCTGACGAATCCGGTCGACACCTTACGTGCGAAGTGAGCGGGTAGCGATAGCATGCTATTTGTTTTTTAGCCTTTTTCTTTGCTCCTCAGGATCTTCGAAAAGCACGGATGAACTCTATTGATCCCGTGCAGTTGAAGCAGCAACCTTCGAGGTCGAACGTTTATGTTTGCCTTACTCCGACTTGCAGCGACTGCACCGGATTGCATGGAGTCGCTTTCGTGAAAAAATGGCTCATCGCAGAGTCTGTACCTGCATGAATTTCTGGGGCACAACCCGCTTTCGATTGGAAGTTTCCCCTTTCTAGGCCCAACGTTTCAACCGCTAATCCTCCCAGGCAGGCTCATGGCCTGACTGAATCGCCGCTACTATGTCTCGTACTATCTATCTCCGAGCTATCCAGTTCGTGAGCCTCTATTTTGTAATCAGTAGTCTCTGGATCATTCTTTCGGATCGCCTGCTGTTTTCCATCTACCCCGCCAGTGCCGACCTGACTCCTATTCAGACGCTCAAGGGTCTTCTGTTTATTACCGTCACCTCGCTGCTGCTGTTTGCCCTGATCCTGCGCAGTACGAAGCGCCTGCGGCATTCCGAGCGGTTCCTCGAATCAACAATTGATGCCCTCTCGGCCCGTATTGCCGTCCTGGATGAAACAGGACGTATCCTCACTACCAATGGGGCCTGGACACGCTTTGCCCGCCACGCCACGACAGCCCTCAACGCGGCGCATACGGGAGCCAACTATCTGGAAGCCTGCGATCAAGCAGTCGAGGCTGGCAACCAGAAGGCCGCCGAGATCGCCGCCCGTATTCGCACCGTACTCAGCGGCGAGCAAGAGGGCTTTATGTATGAATACCCATGCCCTACACCAGATGCGAAGTTTTGGTTTGAGATACGGGTAAGCCGCTTCGACGACCAGGGAATCACCCGCGTCGTCGTCTCGCATGTAGACATCACCGAGCGCAAACGGGCCGAGCAGGCTTTGCACGAAGCCCGAGAACAGGCCGAAGAAACGGCGCGCATCAAGTCGGCCCTGCTCAACAACATGAACCACGAGATCCGAACCCCCTTGACTGCCGTGCTGGGCTTTGCCGACCTGATGGCCCGCGAACTACAGGGGGAGCACCAGGAGTATGCCCAGCAGATCAAGTATGGCGGGCAACGTCTGCTACAAACGCTCGACTCCGTCTTCGACCTCTCGATGCTGGAAGCGGGCTCCGTCCAGCTCGACCGTGTGGTGTGCGATGTAGCCACCGAGGTCAAGGAAGACGTGGAAACCTTGCGTCCACTGGCGGTGGAGAAAAACCTGGCATTGCATGTAGATCCTGCCCCCTCCGGCGTCTATGCCCGGCTCGACAAGGGCGCGTTCACCCGCATCCTCAGCAATCTGGTCGGGAATGCCATCAAGTTTACGAAGGAAGGGGAAGTACGGGTGCAGGTAGGCACAGAGGATGGGCAGGTCGTGCTCTCGGTGCAGGACACAGGCCTCGGCATAGACGAAGCGTTTCTTCCTTACCTTTTCGAGCCTTTTAAACAAGAGAGCGCAGGGCTGACACGGACCCACCAGGGCGTCGGGCTCGGCCTCACCATCGTCAAGCAACTCGTAGACCTGCATGATGGCCGTATCGAAGTGAACAGCCAGAAGGGTGTAGGAACCACCTTCTCCGTTTACTTCCCACGGCATGCACCGCCGCCCGAAAAAGCAAATGGCGAAGTCCCGCCTTTGCCCACCAGTGCCTGGGCCCGGGTCCTTGTCCTGGAGGACAGTGCCGCGATGCGCTTTCTGCTAAAGCAGGTACTGGGCGAGACATCAGAGGTACTTCATGTGGCCACAGCCGAAAAGGCAGAGGAAGCCCTGCGTCTGGCTCGCCGGTATCCTTTCGACGCCTTCATCCTGGACATCAACCTGCAGCGGGCCCAAACAGGTACGGATGTCTTGAAAGAGCTACGTACGTTCCCCGAATATGCCAAGGCACCTACCATTGCGTTGACAGCATATGCCCTGTCGGGCGACCAGGAACGCTTTCTGGCAGAGGGCTTCGATGCCTATATAAGCAAGCCGTTCGATCCAGAACAGTTGAGAAAGCTCCTTGTCGAATTGCTCTACCGTGTTCCGCCTGAATAAGCGTATCCTGGCTCACTCATACCGGAGCGATTTCACCGGATCGGCGGTGGCTGCCTTGATGGACTGGTAGCTCACCGTCAAAAAGGCGATGGCAAGGGCAACCAGACCTGCGGTCAGGAACAACCCCCACGGAATCGAAATCCGGTAGGCGAAGTCCTGCAACCACGCCCTCGCTACGAGATAGGCAACGGGCCACGCGATGACCATCGACACCAGCACGAGCCGGGCAAAATCCTTCGAGAGCAGCGCCACAATGCCGGGCACCGACGCGCCAAGGACCTTGCGGATGCCAACCTCTTTGGTGCGTTGCTGAATGAGGAACGACGCCAGCCCGAACAGACCGAGGCACGCGATCAAAATAGCGAGGATTGAGAAAGCCGTAAACAACTGACTCGTCTGCTGTTCGGCTCCATAGAGCGCGTCGAAATCAGCGTCTAGGAAGGACTACTCGAAAGGCTCTTCGGGCACGAACTGCTTCCAGGCAGCTTCCAGCGCCGCCACCGTTTCCGGGATATCGGTGGGTTGGATGCGCACGGCCCAGTACTGCCCAAAATCTGACAACTGTATGGCAAGCGGATCGATGTCTTCGTGCAGCGACTCGTAGTGAAAATCCTTAACTACGCCAATGACGGTGTAGCGCGTCGCCTCCATGTCTGCCAGCACTTCGGGTTGAATCAGGTGCTGCCCGATGGGATCTTCCCAACCCATCAACGCCACGGCCGCTTCGTTGAGGATGACAGCGGTAGAGTCGGCAGCCCGATCCGGTGCGAAGTTGCGCCCGGCAGCCAATTCCATGTCGAGCGTCTGGATCAGATGCGCATCTGCATACATCACCCGTAGCGATTCGACCTCATTGGCGGCGGCCCCTTCTTTCCGCCAGGCATTGTCCCCCACCATCCGCGTGGGCAGGTTGTTGCTATAGCTGACCTGCTGCACGCCGGGCTGGCGCAACACGTGCTGCCGGAATACCTCGCGCTGATCCCGTAGCGTCCACGCCCGTTCGATAACCACGACATGCTCTTTCTCGAAGCCGAGGTTTTTCTGCTGCATGTAGTTCATCTGGTTGAAGACAACCCCCGTGCAAACAATGAGCGCGATGGAGATGGCGAACTGAAACACCACCAGCCCGTTGCGCAGGAGGGCATTGGAACCACGTTGCGAGGTGCCTTTGAGCACCTTGGCCGGTTGAAACGCTGCCAGGAAGAAGGCCGGGTAGCTGCCCGCCAACACGCCCACCAGCAACGCCAGCCCCACCATGCCTGCCAGGAAGCGCAGGTCCCGCACGTAGACATTCGTCAGCGAGGTCCCCGCGATATTGTTGAACAGCGGCAATAGCACCTGCACCAGCAGAATCGCTACGACCAACGCCAGCAAGCTCATCACGGTGGCTTCCAGCAGGAACTGCCGGACAAGCTGCCCCCGGTTTGAACCGAGCGTCTTGCGGATGCCCACCTCGCGGGCACGGCCCGCTGACCGCGCCGTTGCGAGATTCATAAAGTTGATGCAGGCGATGAGCAGGATCAATACAGCGATAGCCGAGAGGGCGTAGACGTACGCCGCATTGCTGTTAGGCGCGATCTCGTAATCAAGGTTCGAGTGCAGGTGGATGTCCGTCAGCGGCTGGATGAAGTAGCGGTAGCGCCCACCCGCAGCGCGGTATTCGTCCACAGTCATGCCCAGCGCTTCCTGTGCAGCAGGACCAACATAGTGCTGCACCAACTCTTCCAGCTTGGCCTCAAACGCCTTGTGATCCACGCCCTTGGGCAACACAAAGTAGGTGTAAAAATTGTTGCTAATCCAGAACGTGTTTTGCGTCGCGTTTGTGCTGCCCATGGATGCTAGAAACTTGAAGCGCAGGTGGGAGGCTTCCGGCAGATCCTGCATTACCCCCGTGACCCGGTAATCTTGCCCATCAATCAGCAGGGTTTCGTCAATGGGGTTGGCCGCGCCAAAATACTTCTGCGCGGTCGATTCAGTCAGCACAACCGCCAAGGGCTCAGTAAGAGCCGTCGCCGGATCGCCCCGGAGCAAGGGAAAAGTGAACACATCAAAGACCGTCGAGTCGGCATAGAAAAAGCCTTTCTCCAAAAAGCTGTGGTCATCATGACGCACGCTGACGACATCGTCAAAGGTAAAAAAACGCGTTGCCGCTACTACTTCGGGGAAATCGTTGACAAGGGCCTCCCGCATGGGTTCAGGCGAGATAGGAGCCAGAAAATCCTTGTCGCCGATGCGGGCGTCGAGGCCAATGCGGAAGATGCGCTCTGCCTTTTCGTGATGGCGGTCGTAGCTGAGTTCGTGCTGCACATACATAAAAATGAGCAGGCAACACGCGATGCCGACGGCCAGCCCCAGGATATTGATAGCGGTGTAGCCAAACTGCTTGCGCAGGTTGCGCATCGTGATCTTGAAATAGTTTTTCAGCATAATCGGGCCTCGGGCCTGGTGATAGGCGGGTGTACGCCGCCGGGCGAAGGAGCGAAACAGAAACAGCACATCGAACACATACCCCAACCGGGCGCGTCGCAGCGACATCCGTTCAAGGCGGTCCTGGTACTGTTCTTCCAGATCGCCCCGGAGTTCTTCGTACACCTCGGACGCGCAGAACCACGCCAGCAGCCGGTTGGCCGTGCGGAGCCAGAGCGAGGTGTCATCGTGCGTGTTCATCCAAGGCTCCGTTCGATGTCAAGCCGGGGCACCAGCGCCCACATCTGCTCGCGGATGGTCCGGGCTTCTTCCAACATGGCCAGCCCGGCACTCGTGATGGTGAAGAGCCGCTTGCGCCGCCCGCCACGCTGGCTGTTGGCACCGCCCAGCGTAGAATCAAGCAGTCCTTTGTCTTGCAGCCGATACAACGTCGCGTGAACAGCTCCAAGCGTCGGCCTGCGCCCCGTCTGCTGCGTGATTTCTTTCTTGACGGAGAAGCCGTAGGCCTCGCCGTGCAAGATGCAGACGGTGAGCAACACCAGTTCCTCAAACTCGCCGAGATGGTTGCCTTTCATGAAGCTGCGCCGGGTTGTGTTAGGAGCAAGACGAATCCAATTTATACAAAGTTACAACAAATGAATGTGCAGTCCTTCTTTTCTGCCTAAAACACAACAGCCCGGCTCGCGAGAACCGGGCTGCCTCTGAAAGGATTATAGGACAAGCTATCAGCTTCTGATCTTTTCACTGAAGGCTAATAGCTGACAGCTAACAGCTCATTCATACCGCAGCGACTTCACCGGGTCTGCCAGTGCGGCGCGGATCGACTGGTAGCTCACGGTCAGCAGCGCGATAAACAAAGCGGCAAGGCCAGCAATGGCGAAGATCCACCACGACAGATCGGTGCGGTACGCAAAGTCGGCGAGCCAGCGATGCATGGCAAAGTACGACAGTGGGGCAGCAAGCACAAAGGCGATGCCGACAAGCTTGACGAAGTCTTTCGAGAGCAGCAGCATGATGCCGGGCACCGTCGCGCCAAGTACTTTGCGCACGCCGATTTCCTTCGTTCGCTGCTCGGCGGTGAAGCTGGCCAGGCCGAACAAACCCAGGCACGCAATTACCACGGCAAGAATCGCGGCGATGGCAAAAAGCGAGGCGAGGCGATTTTCGCGTTCATAGAAATCGGCCAGCCGCTCGTCCAGGAAGTTGTACTCGAACGGATGGTCGGGGTCGAATTGCTCGGCGACAGCCTGAAGCTGGGCGATGGTGCCAGGCACATCGCGCCCGTCGATGCGAGCCGTGAAATAGTCGATGACGCGGATCGGGTTGCTGTGGTAGCCGAGCACGACGGGGCCGATTTCCTCGTGCAGTGAGCGGACATGGAAATCCCGCACGATGCCAACCACCTGCGGTAGAAACTCGACTTCTTCGGACTCGCTTCCCTGAAACCGCCCCATCAGCGAAGCGCCGGGCACGCGCAGCCGGTCGCCTACGGCGAGGCCGAGTTGCCGCGCTGCTGTTTCGTTGAGCAGCACCGAGAGCGAATCGGTAGTGAAGTCGCTGGCAAAGCCACGTCCGTCCACGACTTCAATATCATAGGTGTCCAGAAAATCCTCATCCGTGCCAATGAAGTACATTGTCGTCAGGTCTTCGGGAGCGGCTCCTTCGCGTTGGGCTTCGATCTGGGTCAGGTCTTTCCACTCACCCGGCACGCGAGACGACACCGACACCCGCTGCACGGAGGGCACTGCTGCAAACCCCGCCTTTACCGTTTCGAAGTCGCGTCGCACATCGCCATCGTTGATGTCGATGACAACGAGGTGGTCTTCGTTGAACCCGAGATTTTTCTGCTGCACAAATTGCATCTGGTTGTAAACCACC
>DATGCC010001008.1:0-3125 GCA_035312345.1 Rhodothermales bacterium | reverse complement strand
TCGAGGTCGCCGTAGACGGTCATGGCGAGCGAGCGGGGAATAGGCGTGGCCGTCATCAGGAGCATGTGCGGGTTTTCGCCTTTCGAGAAGAGTTCGGCGCGTTGCATCACGCCGAAACGGTGCTGCTCATCCACGACGGCCATGCCGAGGTTCTGAAAATCGACGCCTTCCTGGATGACCGCGTGTGTGCCGACGACCACATGCGTTCGTCCCTCAGCGATGTCGGCCAGAATCTCCTCGCGCAGGAGCTTACGCTGCCCGCCAATGAGCAGGTGAACATGCAGCCCGAGCGGCTCCAGATAGTCTTGCAGGTTGGCATAGTGCTGCTCGGCGAGGATTTCGGTGGGGGCCATGAACGCGCCCTGGTAGCCGTTGTCGATGGCGTGCAGCATGGCGGCGACGGCCACCACCGTTTTGCCGCTGCCCACATCGCCCTGGATGAGCCGGTTCATCTGATGGCCGCTCTGCGTGTCGCGGATGATGTCTTGCAGCGACCGCTTCTGCGCACCTGTCATCTCGAACGGGAGCACGTCTTCGATGAACTGTCGGTAGTGTGCTCCCGGTTCGCCAAAGGTTGCTCCGGCTACCTCCTGACGCACCTGCCGCGTGAGGCCGAGCATCAGTTGGATGAAGAAAAACTCCTCAAACTTGAGCCGTTCGCGGGCCTGGGCCAGTTCCTTCTGGCTTTTGGGGAAATGCGCCGCTCGGAGTGCTACGCGTCCGTCAATCAAATCATATTTTTCCTCGATCCACGACGGCAAAATGTCGGTCATCTGGAGGCCGTGCTCCTTGAATAGGCCGTAGATGATGCGCCGGAAGGTGCGGCTGTTGAGACCGACTCTTTCGAGCTTGGCGCTGCCCGGATAGAGCGCAATGATGCGTCCGGTGTCGAGCGCCGGGCCTTCGGCGTCGAGCTTGTCGAAGTCGGGGTGGGTCATCGAGAAGGTGCGGCCAAACTTTTGCACCTTGCCGTGGAAGGCTACGCGCTCGCCCTGCTTGAAGAGCTTGTTCATCCAGCCGCCGCCGCGAAACCAGACGCACTTCATCTTGTCGCCACGTTCGTCTTCTACGATCATCTCGAAGCGCTTCATGCGTTTGCCTGGCACCATGCCTTTCGCCCGCACGGTGGCAACCACCGTCACCGCCGCGCCGTGCTCGTCGAGGTCGCGGACGAGCGTGGTGGTCGAGCGGTCGAGGTAGCGGCGCGGGTAGTAGTGCAGCAAGTCGCGGAAGGTGCGCACGCCAAACTCGGCCAGCACCTCGGCTTTCTTCGGCCCTACGCCGGGCAGGTACTGGATGTCTTCGGAGAGGATACTATCAGCCATCGAATCGGGGAAAGCAGTGGTCGTCGTGTTCAAATATAACAAAACGCCTGTCACGGTAGTGTCAGCAGAAGCCGGAGAGGCAGAGGCAGGCGTCTCATCTGGCAAGAAGCGGTAATACCTTGTAGCAGCCTAAACTTTCGGGGGGGGTGCTCTTACACCTATGCACGAACATGTCTTCCAATTCCTGATTCCTACGAAACCAGAAAACGATGAAAACCAGACTCCTCGAAGTGCTTTACAACAAAACCATCCAGGGGTTGCCTGTGCTGGGCACACCCGAAGAGGTTGCCAACCGGTACAGCAAAGACCCCGACGCACCCGATGGCGATGGCCTGATCGCCTGGTACACGGGCCTGAGTGGTGCTACCGGGTTTGTGTTCGGGTTGCCAGGATTTCTTCTGTTGCCCATCACCTTGCCGGGCAATATCGTTGGTGTGGCGGCCATTCAACTTCACATGACGGCGGCGCTCGCGGCACTGGGCGGCCACGATGTGCATGACGTGGCTACGCGGGATCGTTGCATCGACTGTTTGCTCGCCAAGATCAACGAGCCGCGCCGGAACACCGAAGAGGAGGAGGTGCTGACCCGGACGGGTACCAAGCTGGTGGAGCGGGGCATCCGTTTTCTGGCCGAGCAAGCGACGAAGGGTGCTGTTCGCGTGGCCCGCAACGTAGCCCTCCGCAAGGTCGGAGCCAATCGGTTGCCGTTTGTAGGCGGCGTTATCGGTGCGAGTTCGGATGCGTACGTGACCGCGCACATCGGGCGGTGCGCTGCCGGTAGGTTTCTGGTATGAAAGCTCTAAGCTATCAGCTATTGGCTGTCAGCTTACAGAAAGCGGATAGCTGACAGCTAACCGCTAACAACGAACAGCTATAGAATCATCATTTCGACTTTATGACTGAATGGATCACAACCTCCTGGACCGCCGTGCTCATGGTGGTGCTTTCGTCAATCGGCATCTACGCCAGCGTCATTCTGTTTACGCGCCTCGCTGGTCTCCGTAGCTTTTCCAAAATGTCCGGCTTCGACTTTGCCATGACGGTAGCTATCGGGTCGATTGTGGCCTCATCTATCCTGACAAAAGATCCACCCCTGCTCCAGGCTGTCGTGGCGCTGGGGACTATTTATGCGTTGCAGATTGGGGTGGCTCAGTTGCGCAAGAACACCCAGATCGCCGAGCGTTTCGTGGACAATGAGCCGCTGCTGCTGATGGTGGGGACGGAGATGCTGCGCGATAACATGCGCCGGGTCCGCGTCACCGAAAACGATCTCTGGGCCAAACTCCGCGAAGCCAACGTCATCGACCTTTCCGAAGTTCATGCTGTGGTTTTTGAGACGACCGGCGACGTTTCGGTCTTGCACGGCTCCCCCGATGGTCCTGACCTCGATATGGAGTTGCTCACCGGTGTGCGCGATCGGGAGCGCTTTGCAGCGTCTCGTTGATTCAAGGAAGAGGCTGCCGGGTAAATAATGCCATTCCCGTGTATCACAATTCCACCCTTTGTAGGAGAGACACTGACATAGGTTGATGATGCGGTCTGACAGGGGGTGTCGTGTTAGACCGATACCGGGCCGAAAGAGCGATCGGGATATTGAGAGAAAGCTTGACCACTCTCGCCTACATCCGGTATATCGCCATGACCCGCACAGATACAACCTCCCGCTCGCGTTGCAGCCTGACCGCGCTGGCCAGTCTTCTGTTTCTACTCTTTACGCCGTTCCTGGCACCTTCTTCACTCTTTGCGCAGAGCGTCACCGTTAGTCGTTCACTCACCGAGACGCTGTCCACCGCCTCGCCG
>DATGCC010001007.1:0-7747 GCA_035312345.1 Rhodothermales bacterium | reverse complement strand
CTGAAATCGCGGTCGTGTTGCGACAACACGGTCTCGCGCTGTCGTCGTGGCAAGGAGACCATGAAGGCTCACCTGCCAAAACAGACCATTTAAGGCATTTGCCTTCTTTACACATGTCCATACTCATATAGCACAGTCCGTGTTAATGGTTTGGCTGGCCTACAACCAGCAACCGTGAACCGCAAACCAACCTTCATCTCATTCATACCGCAACGACTGCACCGGATCGGCGAGCGCGGCACGGATGGCGTGGTAGCTCACTGTGAGCCAGGCCACAACCAGTGCTGTCAGGCCCGCTACCGCAAAGACGCTGCCACCGAGTTCGATTTTGTAAGCGAAGTCGCTGAGCCAGTATTGCATGAGGAGGTAGGCGACAGGAGCCGCGAGCAAAATTGCCAGCAGCACCGGACGCGTAAAGTCGCGGGAGAGGAGCAGCAGGATGTGGGTGCCCGACGCGCCGAGCACCTTACGCACGCCGATCTCTTTGGTCCGTTGCTGCGTGTTGAGCGCCGCCAGCCCGAGCATTCCCAGGCACGCAATCAGGATGGCAAGCAGTGCTGCGAGGCCGACGACTTGCCGGAGTTGCTGCTCCGTCTGGTAGTTCTGGTCGATTTGGTCATCCAGAAAGGTGAACTCAAAAGGGGCGTGGGGCAGCACCTCTTGCCACACCGCTTCTACCTCGGCAACAGCTTCGTGCAGATTGCCTCCGGCCAGACGTAGCGCCAGTACCCGGTACATGGAGTCGGCTTCGACGGAAAAGAAAGCCAATGGGCGAATGGGCGTGTGCAGTGACTCAAAATGAAAGTCTTCGACGACGCCAATGACGGGTTGCGCGGAGGGCAGATCGGCGGCAGGATCGGGGCGAGCGGTCTGCCATACAACGAGGCTTTTGCCTTCGATGCCGTCTTCCCATCCAAAAGCCTGGACGGCGCTTTCATTCAGCACAATGCCCGTGGCATCCGCCGGGCGCTCGTCCGAGAAGAAGCGCCCTGCGGTGAGGGGGATGCTGTAGGTTTGCGCAAAGTCATTATCCACCACGGCAGACTGGACACTCAACGCCTGCTCGCGACTCCAGTCAGGTGGATGGAGCGCCCGCGTGCCCGTGCCTTCCGCCGCCGTCCGCCACGAGAGGCTGGCCGATGTGACGCTTGGCAAATCGGTCAGGCGGGTCTTCACGGCTTCCATCTGCGACAGGCCGCTCTCATCGAAAGCACGGGGGACTGAGTTGATCACGAGGATGTTTTCGCGTTCGAAGCCAAGGTCTCTGCTTGTGATGAAGTCCATCTGCTGCGAGATGGTATAGACCGTCACAAGCAACACGATGGCAAGGGCAAACTGCCCGACGACCAACCCTTGCCGCAGCCTGCGCGTGCTGGGCGAGACGCGCAACGTGCCCTTTAATGCTTTCACGGGTCGGAACGAAGACAGCACGAACGCCGGGTACAATCCTGCCAGCACGCCTGTCACGAGCGCTACACCGAGCAAAGCCGCAAACGTCGTCAGGTCCCACGGCTGCGTCAGGAGAAGTGGTTTGTCGGCCAGGTCGAATAAAGCATCGATAAAAAGCGAAGCCAGCGCTGCTCCGATGATGGTTGCCATCAAGGCAATCAGCGACGATTCGCTGAGAAACTGTGCTACGAGCTGCCATCGCACCGCACCGACGGTTTTGCGCACCCCCACCTCGCGGGCCCGCGCTAACGACCGCGCCGTAGAGAGGTTCATAAAGTTGATGCAGGCGATCAGCAAGATTAGCAGCGCCACCGTCGAGAGCACACCAACGATGCGCCAGCCGAGGTTTTCGTTGTCGGTCAGATAGAGCGTGCGGAGCGGGTTGAGGGTGATGTTCAGGTTGCCATGAAACGTCTCCGGCGCGTACGTCTCAACGAAGGTGCCGAGCTTCGCTTGCAGGGCGTTCACATCTGCATCGGGCGCGAGCTTGACGTACTGGAGGATGTAGCGGCTCTGCCACGACGTCCAGCCAGCTTCTTCAAAGAAATCCCCATACGGTTGGGCCGGGATGATGAGGTCGTAGCGTTCGTGGTCGGCGTTGAAGTGGGTGATGGAATTGAAGGGCAGTGCCCGCCGCACGCCAGTGACCGTATAAGGCTGCTCACCGCGCTGCCACGTCTCGAACAGAATCGTTTCGCCCAGCACATCGGTGGTACCGAAAAGCGTCTGGGCCAGTGCGTCAGTGATGACAACGGAATACGGTTCTAGCAGCGCAGTGGCTGGGTCGCCCGCCAGCATCGGTAGGGAGAACAACTCCAGCACCTGCGGATCCGCCATCATCACATCCCGCCGAAACGCCTTGTCGCCGACGCGGATGCGGTCCGTCATCAGGTAGAGCCGAACGCCGTCTTCCACCTCCGGGTATTCCTGCACCAGCGTCTGTGCCACCGGAGCCAGCGTCGTAATCGGCAGGCCCATTGACGCTTCACGCCAGTCACTATCGACCCGGTAGATGCGTTCTACGTCCTCAATATGTGCATTGACGCTGACCTCGTTGCGCACGTACAGAAAGATCAGCAGACAACACGCCACGCCCGTAGCCAACCCAAAGACGTTGATGAAGGTGTATCCCTTCCGCCGTTCCAGCGTGCGCAGGGCGATTTTGAGGTAGTTTTTGAACATGAGCTATTAGCTATTAGCCGTCAGCTTTAAGAGGAAAGAAAACGGTGAGGGTGGAGCGGCTGCAAGCTAGTAGCTGACCGCTTAAAGCTTACTCATATCGCAACGATTTCACGGGATCGGCCAGGGCAGCGCGGATCGACTGGTAACTCATCGTGAGGAAAGCAATGCCGAGGGTGAGGACGCCGGCCAGCAGATACACGCCGAGGCCGGGATCAATCTGGTAGGCGAAATTATCTAGCCACTGGCGGGTGCCGAAATAGGCCAGGGGCCAGGCGATCAGGTTGGCAAGTACAACATAGCCGAGGAAGCGCGTTGAGAGTAAGGCGACGATGCCGGGAACGGAAGCCCCGAGCACTTTGCGGATGCCAATCTCTTTCGTCCGAAGCTGTGTCACGAAAGCCACCAGACCATACAGGCCCAGACAGGCGAGCAGGATAGTCAGCAGGGTAAATACCGTCGTCAGCCGGGTGAAGCGAGCTTCGTCCTCATACAACTGCTGGATGTGATCGTCGAGGAAGGTATAGGAGAAAGGCAACGCGGGTGCTACAGCCTGCCAGTCGCGCTCCAGGGAAGCCAGCAGCGCTGAGGCATTACCAGGACGGACGCGGACGAGGACGTGATCCATCAACGTCGGTGGGATATAGAGCACGAGCGGCGCAATCTCGTCGTGGAGCGAGGCAAAGTGAAAGTTTTCGACCACGCCAATAACTGGCCCCTCGGTGATGGCACCGACGCCGACCTGTTTACCGATCGGGTTTTCCCATCCAGGTACCGTGGCTTCCAGCAGATCGGCGGCCGCTTGATTGAGGACGATGCCGCTGGCTGAATCGGCAGGAAAGTCGCGTGAGTGGGCACGGCCGTGCACGATGTCGATGCCCAGTGTTTCAAAATAATCATAGTAGGTGCCGTAGATGTTCATCGCATGCGGTTCCAGGTTTTCACCGCCTTCGGGGAAGATAGGCACCGAGCCTTGATGTCCATCGAAGAGGTTACCGGCCTTGCTGACCTGGACGACATCGGAGTTTTGCAGCAGGCGCTCTCGTAGCGCGGGATAATGGGTTTGCAGCGCCTCGCCTTGCATATTCAGCACAACGACTTCCTCCTGGTCGAAGCCGAGCGATTTCCCGCTGATGAAGCTCATCTGCTTCGCTACAATCAGGCTGCCAGTGATCAGTGCGATAGCAATGGAGAATTGCAGCACCACCAGCACCTGCCGTAGCCCTGCTCCTGTAAATGCCGATCCGGTCTTGCCTTTCAGGATCTGTACCGGACGCAGGCGGGAAAGGACGAACGCCGGGTAGCTTCCTGCCAATAGGCCCACGAGCAACGCGATGCCCGTAAACGTCAGCAGCAGCGGCACATCGGCAACGCGTAGCGAGAGCGACCAGCCAACCCATGAAGTCATCCCACTGGAAGCTAGCTGCACCAGCCCCAGCGCCAGCAGCAAGGCGAGCAGGACTGTCAGCACGGATTCGCCGAGAAACTGGGCGACCAGTGTGCGAGGCCGTGCCCCCAGCACTTTGCGCATGCTGACTTCGGTGCCGCGTTGAATGGCATGAGCTACCGACAGGTTCGTGTAGTTGAAACAGGCCAGCAACAGGATTAGCGCCGCGATGGCAGACAGCACATAAAGGTAGGCCGGGTTGCCAGAAGCAATGAGTGTATGCTGGGGCTCGCCCAGGTAGATATCGGTCACCGACTGGAGCCGCAGGCGGATTTCGCGGGCCGTCTCGTCGCCCTGATGGATGCGCACGAACTCGGGCAGCTTCGCTTCGAGGGCGTCAGGGTCCGCATCTTCAGCGAGCAGGACGTAGTTGTGGAAGGAGATCCAGGTCCAGCTATCAAGCGTGACCGGGTATCCGAGGGGTACACGGAAGGTGGAGAACGACAGCAGAAAGTCGAAGGACAAATGCGTAGGGCTTGGGATAGGAGCCAGCACGCCCGTGACGGTCAGCACACGGTCGTCGTCGAAGGTCATGGTCTGGCCGAGTGGATCCTCGTTTCCGAAATACTTCTGGGCCGTTTCTTGTGTCAGCACAATAGAATTGACAGCGGCGAGGGCTGTCTCGGGGTCGCCGCGTTGGAGCGGAAAAGGGAAAAGGCGGAAGAAAGCCGAGTCGGCATAGAAAAAAGTGTCCTCATAGAACCGCTGCTCACCGACGCCAAGCAGATGGCGATGTTGCCCGGCATCCCGCAGCCGCACATAATCAACGACTTCCGGGTACATCTCGCGCAACGCCGGTCCCATGGGCGGCGAGGTGGTTGCCATGAAGCGCTGCGCGGGTCGCTCAATCTCCTGATAGTTGACCCGGTAGACGCGATCGGCGTGGTCGAAGAATTGGTCGTAGCTCAGTTCATGGCGCACGAACAGGAAGATCAGGATACTGCACGCCAGCCCCACCGCCAGCCCGCCGATGTTGATGACAGTGTTGAGTTTGTGCTTCCGCAGATTGCGTAGCGCGATTTTGAGATAATTCTTGAGCATAAGCTATCAGCTTTCAGCGGTAAGCTGTCAGCGTTGAAGATGAAAGAAAGCAGGGAGGCATGAGGAGCTAAAAGCGAATAGCGGACAGCTTACTCATACCGCAATGACTTCACCGGATCGGCCAGCGCCGCCTTGATCGCATGGTAGCTCACCGTGAGCAGCGCGATGCCGAGCGCAAGCCCACCAGCAATCAGAAAGACACCCGGGCCGATGTCGATGCGGTAGGCAAAATCGTCGAGCCAGGCGCGCATGGCGAAGTACGCCGCCGGAGCCGCGAGCACGAGGGCGATGACGACGAGTTTGGCGAAGTCTTTCGAGAGCAGCATGGCAATGCTGGCGAGCGTCGCGCCGAGGACTTTGCGGATGCCGATTTCTTTGGTACGTCCAGAGACGGTGAGCGCGGCGAGGCCAAACAGGCCTAGGCAGGCGATCAGAATGGCGAACCCGGCACCGTAGCCAACGATCTGGCTCCAGCGTTCCTCCGCCCGGTATTGCTGGTCGAGGTCGTCGTCGAGGAAGCTGTACTGGAAGGGCACGTCGGGTGCGATATCTTGCCAGGTAGATCGGAGCACATTCAGCGTCGCAGGTACATTATCTGGACGGATGCGGGCGAGGATGGTGCGGATGCCGCCTTTCGGCCCAAGGATCAGCATCATTGGCTCGATTTCCTCATGGAGCGACTTGAAGTTGAAGTCTTTGACGACGCCGATTACGATGGGGTCGGTAGCAGGGCTCTCGGTGAGACCGGTAAGGGGATGCCCGATGGGATCCGTCCAGCCGAAATCGCGCACCAGCGTTTCGTTGACGATGATGGCTTGCGACGAATCGGTAGCGAGGCGCGGATCGAAGTTGCGTCCGGCAACGAGTTTCATACCCAGGACATCCACGTAATCCGACTCGACAATGTACTCGGCGACCTGCACCAGCGCGCCTTCGTACTCGAAACCTACCCGCGAGACACCGTGGGCAAACGCGTAGCTCACACCCGTCAGTCCGGCGATCTCATTGCGGTTGCCCAGTTCACTGCGGTAGCGATCTAGCGCCTGCGCGCCATCGGTGCCGCTCGTCTCGATGACGACGACGTGCTCTTTGTCGAAGCCGAGATTTTTGGTGCGGAGGTAGTCGAGTTGGCCCAGCATGATGAGCGTGCCGCAAATCAGAAACACCGACAGCGCGAATTGCACCACCACCAGGGAGCGTGTGAAGACATTCGAGCCGGTCAGCCGTAGCCGATTTTTGAGCGCTTCGACGGGCTGGAAGCCAGACAGCACGAGGGCCGGATAGCTTCCTGCGATGAGGCCTGTCACGAGCGTTACACCAAGCAGCATCGCTAGCAATCCAGCGTCGCGGATGAAGTCGAGGTGCAGCGTTTTGGCAGCCAGGTTGTTGAAGACGGGCAGGAAAAGCTGCGCCAGCGCGATGCCCATGCTGAGGGCAAGCAGGCTCATTAGCAGCGCCTCGCCCCAGAATTGCAGCATCACCTGCACCCGGTTGGCCCCCACCACTTTGCGAACGCCGATCTCCCGCGCCCGCTTGGCCGAGCGCCCGATAGAGAGCGTCATGAAGTTGATACACGCAATCAGCAACACCGCCAGCGCGATGCCGCTCAGGATGTACGAATACATTGGGCTGCTCTCTTCGCCGTAGCTGCGGATCTCCGGGGTCAGGTGGATCGCGGTCATTGGTTGCAGGCCGTAGCTCGTTGGCATGCCCTGGCCGGTCCACAGGCCCCGCTCGCGCAGGTCGGCTTCTTCGTCGGGGTAGTAGGTTGTGCGGAAGTCGGGCAGCTTGGCCCGCGCTGCGTCAATCGACGTGCCCTCGCGAAGCAGCACGTAGGTTTTGAACGCCGATGAGTACCACGAATCCATGCGCTCCCGGAAGTAGCCAACGGTTTCCATGAGCTTCTGGATGGGTACAACCACCTCGAACTGGATACTGGAATTCCCCGGCACGTTCTGGGCCACCCCCGCGAGGGTAAAGGCATACTCCTCCGCGCCAATACGAAGGAAAAGCTGCTGGCCCATCGGGTCGGTATCCCCGAAGTATTTGCCAGCCATCTCTTCGGTAACCACCACGTTATTGGGGTTGGTGAGGGCCGTGGTGACATCGCCTTGGAGCAGTGGAAAGCTAAACAGTGTCAGGAATTGCGGATCAGCATACAGCACTTCCTCTTCAAACGCCTGCGCGCCCTGTCGCACAAAATGATCAGATCGGTAGAAGCGTACGTACTGCTCGATCTCCGGCAGGTCGTCCTTCATGGCGGGGCCGGTCGGAAAAGGCAGGCTCGTATCGGTGGCCCGCACGCTGCCATCTGCGGCAAAGGTAATGCGGTGCATCCGGTAGATACGGTCCGCTTCCTCATGAAAACGGTCGTAGGTCAACTCGTCGCGGACGTACAGGAAGATCAACGCGCAAAACGCAATGCCCACGGCCAGGCCAACGACGTTGATGACAGCATAAATCTTCTGCTTCCACAGATTGCGAAGGGCGATTTTGAAGTAGTTTTTGAGCATAAGCTATTGGCTTTCAGCAGTAAGCTGTCAGCTTTAAGATGAAAGAATACGGGTAGGCATGAACAGCTTTAAGCTGATAGCTGACAGCTTATTCATACCGTAGCGATTTCACCGGATC
>DATGCC010001006.1:0-3297 GCA_035312345.1 Rhodothermales bacterium | reverse complement strand
GAACTTCTTTCCGTAATCATAACCGAATTCTGGGGATAGCGATGGAACTCCCCTTTGTTCTGCTCGATATGATTCATCTTGAATCAGGCGGCCATAGTTTCAGGCAACCATGAGCGACGAAGCAAAAAAGCAACGATACCGCAAACGTAAGCGTGCCATCCAGGAGCAGAAGACGCGGCAGTTGATCACCAAGGCGCTCGTCGAACTGCACCGTACGGTCGGCCCGGCGAGCACAACAGTAACGGAGGTCGCCGAACGGGCCGGGGTGAGCCGCATGACGGTGTACAACCACTTCCCGACCAGCGCGGAGCAGTTCGACGCCTGCTCCACCCACTGGTTCGCCCAGAACCCGGTACCCGATCTAGATGCCTGGGCAGCTGTGTCCGACCCGAGCGAGCGTTTGCGGTTGGGCCTTACGGAACTCTACAGCTGGTATTGTGGAACGCAGGACATGATGGAGAACGTGCTGCGCGACGCCGCCATCGTGCCGGAGGTCGGCGAGATCTTGGACGCTCGATGGTCGACGTACATCGACCGGATGGTCGACGTGCTCGGCGAGGGATGGTCGGGCGAGGTAGACAGCGAGGATCGGCGGGCCGCGCTGCGTCTCGTCGTTGACTTCCGGACCTGGCAGGTGCTGGTCGACTCGGGGCTCGACGGTATCCGGGCTGCAGGGTTGGCGTTTCGCATGGTCGAATGCGGGCTTGCGGACGCTCCGAAACGGCAGGACGTGCGCTCCATGACGTCTCAGAACGCTTAGGGACGAGTGACTATTTGGAAATCTCTTCATAATTCATAAAGCAAACCCCGAATTATCGGATAGTCTCCCTGTTAGGTGTTGTTGACCTCAGGAAGTATTCAATACTGTAGACAAGTTTTGTCGAATGAATCGGCGGTTCTGATCGGATTTAAGTGCAATTCAACCTCTAGGGCTGAGCAGCTTTTGAGGAAGAATAGGTGCTGCCATGCCCCATCAAAGAACAGGCAGCGACCGTATATTTTCCACCCGCATGAGGGGCCCTGATGCAAGCCGTCTCTGGGTCTCTCAGTGCGCAGCGGTTTTGTACGCGCATCACTGCGTTTCCGGAACCGTAAACGGGGTTCCGGGCCGAGTAGCCCGCGACCTACGAACTGACCCCAAACTACCCCAACCCGTTCAACCCGCAGACGAGGATCCGCTACGTGGTGCCGGAGGCGGCCTCGGTCATGCTCCGGGTCTACGACCTAACGCCACGTGGCAATCAGAAGTAAGGTGCGAACAGGCTATTAGCCATGCCGTGAGGCGGCCCGTTCGCTGTAATTCATAATCCTCCGCCCGGGCGGTAACCTATACCTCCTGCGGAAATCTCGTCGCATCGGCAAGACGGGGCTCTCCTGGCTTGATGTACCAGGTTGTAGCTTGTCGAATAACGCCCGGGTTCGGCCCAAGGCGTCCGGGCCATTTACAGCAAAATCCCAGAATGTCTCCAGATTATGTTTACCAAAAGCGGTCTGGAAGTAGCCCTGCGTCCGGAGCGTTCCGTTGCGCCAGCGGTTGAGTCGTCTCGCACGCAAGACGTTGTCGTTCTCGAAGAAGTGGGCGCACCATATGGGGGCGATCCAGCATTTTCTGTGTCACTACAACCAGGGCATCGCTTTTGTCAGCATCCAATCGCCGTTGAAGTGTTGAACATCCATAAATGGTTGAGCACTTTGTTCCGCTGTTGGCCCTCTGCGGGCCATCACCCTGCCGTGTTAATATGTCGGCAAGCGCAGGGTGAGTGGACATAGCGACGGATGAGCGAGAGGGGCATCTGATTACCGCAGCGTCATGAAAGTTGGAGGGCTTGGGGATGCCGTACGGCTACTTGTAGGCTACTGCAGCGCTCGTCGGCCCAGCAAGAGGGAGCTTCTCGAAGCGCGCGAACCCGGCCTCCTTGCCCCAGCTCTGGAAGTCGGCGAAGGTGTAGTCGAAGGCGTCACCGAACTCAATGAGCATGTTGAGCGACATAAGGAGCCCAAACGCATTTTCCCGCCGTGCGTCGTCGATCAGGTTCTCGATGGCAATGAAGGCACCGCCCTCGGGGAGGGCGGCGTAGGCCTTACCGATGAGGTGCTTCTTCTTCTCCAGGTTCCAGTCGTGGAGGATGTTACCCATCGTGACAACGTCGGCTCGGGGCAGGTCGTCCTCGAAGAAGTCGCCCGAGACGACCGTGACGCGGTCCTCCATGCCAGCAGACGCGATGTGCTGCTGTGCGTGGGGGGCCACAGGTGGAAGGTCGAAGGTGGTGAAGGTCATATGTGAGTGCCGGGTCCCCAAAATGCGCGAGAGCAACCCGAGCGCGCCCCCGGCGTCGGTGAGGGTCTGGTACCGAGAGAAGTCGAACCGCTCGGCAAGAAGCTGGAAGTTGGCGGCCTGGAAGCCGGTCATCGCCTCCAGGAACTGGCCCAGTTGGGCTTCCTCAGCGTAGAGTTCTTCGAAGATGGGCTTGCCGTGGAGCTTGATCTCGTTCTGGGGCTGCCCAGTCTTGAGGGCCTCGCCGAGGTGGTTCCAGAATCCGAAGAGACGGGCATTGAGCATCTCCGGCATCCCACCGATGTAGCTCGGGCTGCTCTTGTCGAGGAAGGCGGCGGTGGACGGCGTATTGCGGTAGCGGCCCTCGGGTCCGTCACCGTCACGTTTGAGGAAACCGAGAGCAACAAGCGCGTCGAAGAAGTCGTAGCGCCCACGGGGGTGGATGCCGAGGGCCTCGCCGAGTTCATCTGCGGTCATGGCTCCGTCGCCGATTGTAGAGAACAGGTCGAACTCGACGGCGGTGAGCAGCACCTTCGAGGCCCAGAAGGCCGTTGCCGTCTGCATGATGCGGTCCGGTGTGGGTGCTGCCGAGGTGACGTTCGTGGCGGGGGCGTTGTTGCTGGTAGCGTCGTCCATGGAGTTGGGTATAGGTGAGAGTCTGGGCGCATGAGCGCTGGAGGGTTGACGGGTAACAGGGAAAGAGGACGCCTGCGGCGCTATTCTTAGGAGTAGCTGCTCCACCGAACCCACCACAAACGTCCTCTTCTACCGTGACTACAGCATACCTCGGACTCGACTTACATGCAAACCGATCTACACTTGGCATCATGACCGACGACGGCACCCCGTTGATCAAACAACAAGAAAAACAGCCCCCAAGGTTTGATGTTAGCCTGACAAGAGCCACGGGTTAGGCGGCATCGTTGTAGAATTGCAAGGCATAGCGCCCATGTTGCTTGATAAGGGTGGCCATCGTGTGCTCCTCCTGATTGTTGGAATGGAGCACGGCTTTATAACAATGC
>DATGCC010001005.1:0-10428 GCA_035312345.1 Rhodothermales bacterium | reverse complement strand
CACCACAAACTGGTCGTACTTTTGCTGCGCCTCCACGAGCAACTCACCTTCACGCGGGTTATGACCGCACGGCTTCTCGACGTAGACGTGCTTGCCTGCCTGGAGCGCCCAGAGCGTAGCCGTGGCGTGCCAGTGATCCGGCGCGGCAATCACCAGCGCATCGACATCCGCGTCGTCCAGGATGCGACGGACGTCTTTGACCCCTTGTGGTTGCTTTTCCTGCAACGCGGGTCTTGTCGCGTCTTCTACTTGCTGCGGCGCGCTGACCGCTGCAATCGCCTGCTCAATGGCACGGATATCGACATCGCAGATGTAGGCCACCTCGGCTCCCTCGGCGCGGGCAAACGTCTCGGCCAATACCTGCCCGCGTCCATGTACCCCCATCACCCCTACAACGACCGTCTCGCTGGGCACATTCGGGCCATAGAGCGTTGGCCATCGGCCACCAGCCAGCCCCAGGCCAATACCTGAGAGCGCAGTCTGCTTGAGAAATCTGCGTCGGTCAATGGAATCAGCCACGGGCGTTCAGGGATTCGTTATTGATTAAGAAATGCGCCTTACTCCATTTCCGATTCAGTTTCCATAGAAGGCAGTTCACGGATCTTTATGTTCCGAAACCAGACATCGTCGCCATGATCTTGCAAGACGATGTGGCCCTGCCGCCGCTCGGCGAAGCCGTCGATAGGATGGTACTTGCTGGCCGCCAGCAAGGAGTCGAAGCGGGGCGTGTCCAGATCATACTCCACGACCTTCTCGCCATTGAGCCAGTGTTCGCCATGTGGGCCTCGGAAGACAAGCCGGGCCTCGTTGAACGTTCCAACGGGCTTCAATTTCTTGGACGAACCGGGCGGGATCAGGTCGTAGAGGGCGGCGGCGGTGCGGTTTGGGCCATTCTGGGCGTCCGGGTGTTGATCATCATCCAAAATCTGATACTCGAAGCCCAAGGCTGCATAGTTCGGTGGATGCGCGGTAGACATGGCCTCCGAGACATTATATTTGATGCCGCTGTTGGCCCCAGGGGCCACCTTCCATTCCAGTATCAGTTCAAAATCGCCGAAGGTGTCCTCTGTCATAATATCGCCCCCTTCAAGAGGTTGACCGTCGGGAGCCGTCGGCACCTCGCCGCTGGCTACCTTGCGGATGGTCCCGTCTTCGATGGTCCAGTGACCGATGGGAATCGAGTCACGTCCCAGCCCTCTCCAGCCAATGAACGATTCGCCATC
The DNA here is from genome assembly GCA_035312345.1 of Rhodothermales bacterium. GTDB lineage: Bacteria > Bacteroidota > Rhodothermia > Rhodothermales > DATGCC01 > DATGCC01. The sequence continues at coordinate 9,205 of DATGCC010001005.1, read as the reverse complement.
AAAAAGAAGCCGCCAGCCATCAGCCTGTTCAGTAACCGTCAGCGTGTTCGGCATCGTCTCGGCAGGCTGCGGAGATGGGTCGGGGGGCGTGTCGTTTTCTTCTACACAACCCCCACCCAGCAGCGCCAACCCGATAATCACCATAGTCACTCGCACCGCTGGCATTCGGAATAGACTCATCATAGCTGCGTCTCGTCTGCATGGTAACACGTTCAGGCGTTCTCTCTACTTCCCTGCCTTCTATCGCGCCGGTAATAAACGAATTGCGCGGGCTAAAAACCATGCTACACTGGACGATTTCTCTACATCAAAACGTATCTCTAGACGGCTCCAAAGGTCTGCCGCAGCCAAAATCCGACGAGGTACGCCAGCACGGCTGCGCCCCCTCCCATCAGCAACGTCTCCAAGCCTGACCGCAAAGCCGACCGTTTCAACACCACCCCTTTTGCCAGACCAACCCCAAAGAAGGCGATCGCGGTGATGAGGCTGCTGATCGGAAAGACAATGGCAGGCTCGACGCCTGGCACTACGAATGGTAGGAGCGGAAAGAGCCCTACCAGCAAAAAGGCACCAAACGTTGTCAATCCTGCCCGTAGCGGACTGGGGCTCTCTACTTGCAAGCCCAGTTCTTCTGTGAGCATCGTGTTTACCCAGAGTGTGCGGTCTTGCGTGATAACCTCCACGACCTGCTCTAGCACCGCTCCCTCGAATCCTTTGGCCGAAAAAATCTGTCGTATCTCCTCACGCTCACCCTCCGGGTACTGCTGGATCTGCTCCTCTTCACTCCGGCGGGCTTCGTCTACCTGCTCCTGCTGGCTCTTGGTGCTCTGGTAATTGCTGATCGCCATGCTAAAGCCATCAGCAATGAGGTTGGCAAACCCCAGCACGATAACCACAAAGCTGGAGAAACCACCACCTACCGCCCCGGCCACCACGGCAAAGGTGGTGACGCACCCATCAATGCCACCCAGCACCGCATCGCCGAGGTAGCTGTGCTTGTTTTGTGCCCTGAGCCGTTGCCGAATGACCTCCGGGCGGTGTTCAGCTTCTAGCGCATCTTGCCGTCCCTTTATTCCCCTGCCCGATGGTCTTGCCATGTCTTTCTGCCGGTGGGCGGTTAAGACCGCTCCTCATCTTTTTGAGGATCGACTGGTGATGGGGGACGCCGTGTCTTCGCCACATATACCGGGCATGGAGCGCCGCGCACGACCTTTTCGGCCACACTGCCGAGCATCAAGCGGTCTACGCCGGTCAAGCCGTGCGAGCCGATGACAATGAGGTCGATGTCGTGCTCTTCAGCGAGGTGGATGATCTCGTCGTCGGCATGCCCACGGCGCACGTAGTATCCTATGCCGCGCTCTACATCATGCCCTTGCACTTCTTGCGTCAGGCGTTCCAGGGCAGCATGGGCTTCTTCCTCCAGATCGGCAGGAGCCTCGCCATAGGCTGCTTTGTAGGCCGAACTGTAGAAGGCCGGAAACGTGGGTTCCTCGATCACATGCACCAATTCAAGTGCAGCCCCATGTAGCGCTGCAAAGGCTCGGGCATGATCCAGCGCCTGTGCCGAATCCTCTGAGAAGTCGACAGGCACCAGAATTCGTTCGATGTTTAGCATGGATTTAGAAGGGTCACTCATCCCTGCGCGTCCTCTACTGCGGTGGCTTGCTCTTGGGGCACCAACACTTTGCCGAAACTCTTGACCGTGAAGACCGGACAGGGAGCCATCCGCACGACCTTCTCGGCCACGCTCCCCATCAAGAAATGCTTTAGCCCCGTACGTCCATGTGTGGCGATCACGATCAGATCTACCTCGTGGGCCTTAGCATACGCCAGCACTTCCGCCGCGGGATGCCCCACGGTGATGGTCGTTGCTACCTGCTCCGCGCCGACTTCTTCGGCGATCAGGTTATGCAGCGCCTCGGCGGCCTGCCGATGCACCTGCTCGGTCGGTGGAGCCACGGCATCGAGTCCATAGACGACCGGCATGACCTCTTCTTCGATAACGTGGACGACCTCCAGGTGAGCCTCGTAGCTAGCCGCCAGATCCCGCGCATAGCGAAGCGCTGCCCGGCTGTGCTCGGAAAGGTCTATAGGTACCAGGATGGTGCGCACGGCCCGCCGGGGCACCGGGTCTTTGCCCGTTCGAACCGTGAAGACCGGGCAGGGCGACAGGCGCACCACCTCTTCGGCCACGCTTCCCGCCAGGAGGCGGTCTACGCCGCGCCGCCCCTGCGTGCCCATCACGATGAGGTCCATGTCTTGCTCCTGCGCATAGTCGAGGATGACCGCCGAGGGCGACGCTCCATGCCGCTGCACCTGGATGATATGCACTCCTTCATCGGTTGGTGTCTGTCTGGCCACGCCGGTAGCCACATGGAGTTGTTCTGCAATATCTTCTTCCGAGATGACGGTGTCTTCGATCAAAGGCGAGGCATCAGTGCCATACGTCTCAATCACATGCAGCAGGTGTACCTCCGCTCCGTACTGATCTGCCAGATAGGCGGCATGCCCAAAGGCGCGTTCGGCGCATATCGAGAAGTCGGTAGGAAAGAGGATTTTTTTTACAGATACCATAGCGCTACCCTTCCGCAGAAGCCACCGAGGCCTCTGATGAGGTGGATGAAGTGGGTTGAGAGGAAACCAGCGACGTTCCGAAGCTCTGGATGGTAAAGACCGGGCAGGATGCCCGACGCACCACTTTCTCCGTCACCGAGCCAAGGAAGAACCGCTCCAGCCCTGTCAGGCCATGCGTGCCCATCACAAGGAGACCACAGTCTGCATCCTCCGCGAACTGCACAATCTCGTGTACGGGGTGGCCGGTACGTATCGCAAACGTGACCTCGGTATCGGGGCCTTCCGTCTGCTCGTAAAACGTCTTCAAATGCGCCAGCGCCTTCTCGTCCAGGTCAGGGTCGATGTCATAGATCGACTGCACAGTGGGTCCGTAAAAAGCCGGATGGATATTGTCTTCGACGACGTGCAGCAGGTCGAGGCGTGCTCCCAGCAGGTTGCCCAGAGCCCTGGCATGTTGCAGGGCCTTTCGCGCATGCTCGGAGAAGTCGATGGGCACCAGAATAGAATCGAAATATTCCTGCCTTTCGCTCTGATGAACGGTCAGGACGGGGCAGGCCGAGAGACGAACAATCTCCTGGGCCACGCTGCCCATCAAGAACCGCCGCACCCCGCGCCGCCCGTGGGTGCCCATCACGATGAGGTCGATGTCGTGATCCTCGGCATAGTCCAGAAGCGCAGGAGCCGCTGCCATCCCCCGTACCACTGCGTACGCAATGTCGATGGCGGAGGCGTCGGAGCCGTGGGCTTCGAGCGCCTGTTCCGTTTGCGTGCGCATCACCTTTTCCGCCGAGGCCGGGCTACCTTCTGGATCAAAGGAGGCCCCGTGCAACACCTCGGCGAAAACCACATGGAGTTGGGCCCCGGTGCGCTCGGCAAGCGTCAGGGCAAAAGGAAGCGCTGCTTCAGCGCTCGGCGACGCGTCCCTGGCAAGCAGAATATGTTTAATGTTGAGCATGGTCGTATACCTGATGTTGTGAGTTTACAATACAGCATACGACAGCCCCTGCCACTACAGAGCGAGGTGCCCCTGACTTTGGGTGTAGGCAGAAATGAACAGGGGATGTAAGGGCAACCCTTACAAATCCCTATTGACGTAGCGAGAGCACGACATGGTCAAGGGCGCGTTGCAGGGCCTGGTCGTGATGGTAAATATCCGATCTGAATTGAACAGTTCCATGCTCATCTACCCATGCGGTCCAGTACAACACATAAACAGGAATGGGAGCAGGCAACATGATGCGCGTCTCTTTCCACTGATGGATGGTGGCTTCGAGTCTGGCCCGCGTCCATGACGTATCTCTTCTGAGGGTGTACAGTGCCAGTTCAATTGGCTTTTCGAGGCGCATGCAACCATGGCTGAAAGCGCAGGCACTCCGCGCGAAAAGATGTGGCTCCGAGGTGTCGTGCAGGCCCACACTGTAGCGGTTGGGGAAAATGAACTTTAGCCGTCCCAGCGGATTGCGGGGGCCAGGATCCTGGCGAAGCTGTCCGCCCGGCATCCAGCGCATATCGTGACGGGCCAGATAACCGGGGTCGCGCTTGAGCCAGGGCAGAATCTCATGGCGGGTGATGCTGGCGGGCACGTACCAGTAGGGAGCCAGAACGACACCCTGAATCTCGCTGTGGAAGAGCGGCGTCGGTGTGCTCGGCTTGCCAACAATCACTTTCATGGTCAGCACTTCTTGCCCTTCGTCAACAACGTGCAAGCGCCCACCAGCGACGTTGACGAGGATATGTTGCGCGTCGGGCAGGTGCGGTAGCCAGCGCCAGCGCTCCAGGCTATATTCGATCTGCCGAATCCGCGCTTCGACAGGCACATTCAACGCCGCCAGCGTTTGCGGTCCTACGATGCCATCTACTTCCAGGCCATGCCGTTTTTGAAAAGCACGAACCGTCCCTTCGAGGGTCTCGTCAAAGAGATCAGGATCATCAAGCGGCACGATCACCGAATCTTCTGTGACCGCGAGCCGACGACGAAGCCGCGGCACCGTTGCCCCCCGATCACCCAGCCTCAAGGTGCCATCCAGATGTACAGTAGCCCAGCCGTCCGCGGCCTGGATCTGGCGGTAGTGGGCCAGCGCGGCTCGCAGGGCCTGATAGCCTGCATAGGGCGGGCTGAGTTGGTCCAGTGCTTCTGTCATTGGCGTGCTCGTTACCACGCCTCGTACGAGCGCCAGCACCTCATCGTCACGCTGCGTGCCTGCCCAACCGGTGTGTAATGTGGCAGGCGGCACCCGCCCCTGGGCAAGGTGCGCCACATACCGAAATAAAGCGATGGAAAGAGTTAGCTCCAGATTGGCCTGGCGAACGGGATCCTCCCGGTTGCCCGGCGACCACGCACGAACCTGTGCGGCGAGCGCCTCTGCACCATAGACCTCCGGCATAAGGCCCTCCTGCTCCGCGTGCTGCAACACGTCGAGCAACACCTCGGCCCGCTGCCATCCTTCAGGGCTTTCGGTCCAGAGAGGTGCAAAGCCGCGCTCCTGGTAGAAAGCCGCTAGCCCTTCCGGCAACGCAGCAACGCGAGCCTCAATACGCCCTTGCAAGGCAGCATCGGTCTGCGCCACACACAGATGAGGCATCCACCCCATCCCGAACAGGACCACTGCTATCAGAAAGCACCTGTTACACATGGCCTTGTCTCCACCTTTATGCCTCGGCAGGCACCTCCTGGAATGCGTTCGCCAGCGGCTGGGAAGCATCGTCTGCATGGAGCCAGGCTCCCAGCATCCACAGGTCTTTCTCTACATGATCCAGGATATTGTTGAGCAGGTCGGCCGTACCCTGGCTGGTCTCTTCGGCTTCATCCAGCACGTCGCTGATGCGGACGTGCAGCCGCTCCAGGTCGCCTGCTACCCGGCGGACCATCTCGGTAGCGCCAGGAACAGACTCATCTTCTTCCAGGGTAGCGAGGTGCAGCACGCTAGCGAGGGTGTGCACAGGCACGCCTCCCAGGGTCCGTACCCGTTCTGCCAGATCGTCAATGGCGTCCGCCCAGGCCGTGTAGAGCACCTCAAACTGCTGGTGCAGTGCGAAAAAATGCGGACCACTCACGTTCCAGTGGTAATGCCGAAGCTTCTGGTACAACACCGTAGCATCGGCGACGAGGCCGTTGAGTTCTTCGGTGAGTTGGGTATAAGGCATGGTATCCGAAGGCTTGGTTGAATAGGATGCGCAGGCTGCCTGACTCAACAGGCTCAGACAACCTGTACCTACAAACTCGCGCCTCGCTAATACCTCCGCTGAACGCCGCACGCGAGCATCCCGGTACGACAAATCCTGCCTTCTATGTGGAGAAAAACCTTACTCTACATCTGTATCTTTGAGGGTAAAGACCGGGCAGGACGCAGCCCGGACGACATGGTTCGTCACGCTACCCATCAACCCGGCAGCCCCTGCCAGTCCTCGCGTCGCCATCACAATGAGATCCATGCCGTGCTCTTTGGCGTAGTCGAGAATGGTATGCGCCGCCGATCCACTACGCACCTCATAGCGAGCCTGGCACGCCGGTCCTGCCGTGCGCTCGTTCAGTTGGCGGAGGGCGAGCGCGGCCCGCTGGATCATCTCGCCTTCCATCTTGAGCACCGTGAAAGTAGGAATGCCCGTATCGGTGAAGTGAGAGACAATGTGTTCCTCAGCGACAAACAGCAGCGTGAGCGTGGCGTCGTAGAGTGCGGCGAGGTGCCGGGCGTAGGCGAGCGCTTCGGCAGACGGCTCCGAGAAATCGATGGGCGCGAGGATCTGCGTCACCTCCACGGGCTTTTCTTCCACCCGGTGCCGGAACGTAAAAACCGGACACGGAGCCTCCCGGATGATGACCTCGGTGACGCTCCCCAGCAGCAACCGGCTCACCCCGCGCCGCCCGTGCGTCCCCATCACCACGAGATCCTTTGGGTGCCGGGCGAGGTGCTCCAGGATGGCCGGGGTGGCGTGCGCGGCTCCGACCAGCGTATACTGGATTTGGAGGGCGTCCAGATCGCCCCGCTGCAGTCCGCTGAACCGCTCATTGGTCTTCTCCTTGAGACGAATACGGAGGCTTTCTTCTTCCGCCCCCGGGAAAGGCGTGTACGCATCGTAGCGTTTTTTGTCTTCCACTACATGCAGGATCTCCAATGCAGCCTCTTCGCGCACGGCCAGGTCGAGCGCATAGGCGAGCGTATCGTCGGCACGATCCGAGAAGTCGGTGGGGTGCAGGATATGTTTGAAGGTGTGCATAGCGTTTACCTTTAGGAGACTATCGGTGGATGTTTCGAGCGGCGCGCAAGCACCAGCTTAATGCCTTCTGGAACGAGGAACACAGGAGCCGCCACGAGCACGATCAGCAGCCAGTCATTCCAGCCAAGCGGCACCGTCTGCAAGGCGGTTTGGAGAAAAGGCACATACACGGCGGCAACTTGCAACCCGATGGAGCCCGCTACGGCGACCAGCAACCACGGGTTGGAGAAGAAGCCGGCGGTGTGTAGCGGATCGCGGAGCGAGCGGAAGTTGAAGACGTTGACCTTTTCCATGATGATAAGGCTAGTGAACGCCATCGTCTGCGCCAGCGCGAGCGTTTCGGCTTCCGCCCCCTGCCCGAGATAGTGGCTGAACAGAAAAAGCGTGGCGAACGCGAGGTACGTCCCGATAGCTCCCAGCATCAGCCACCAGCGCCATCCCAGAAGCGGAGCCTTCGGGTCGTGCGGCGGGCGGCGCATCGTGCCCGGCTCAGCCGGTTCGACGCCGAGCGCTACGGCGGTGACGCCGTCGGTGACGAGATTCATCCAGAGGATCTGCACGGGCAAAAGCACGAGCGGGCCACCCAGCAGGATGCCGCCGAAGATCGCCAACACCTCGCCGGTGTTGGACGTGAGCAGGTAGCGGACGAACTTACGAATGCTTCCGTACTGCCGCCGCCCTTCCTCCACGCCGCCGATGATGGAAGCAAAGTTGTCATCGGTGAGCACCATGTCGGAAGCGCCCTGGGCCACATCGGTACCGCGCTGCCCCATTGCAATGCCGATGTCGGCTTTCTTGAGCGCGGGCGCGTCGTTGACGCCATCCCCGGTCATGCCGACGACCTCGCCCTGCGCCTGCAACAGCGCCACGAGGCGAAGCTTGTGCTCTGGAGCGGTGCGAGCGAAGAGCACATGCCCCTGTAAAGCTGTTTCCAGCGCGGCATCGTCCATCTCGGTCAGATCCGCGCCGGTCAGTGCCTGCTCTACTCCCAACCCGATCTGCTTCCCGATAGCCAGGGCCGTTTCTGGTGCATCGCCTGTGATGAGAATGACGCGGATGCCCGCTGCCTGCGCCATACGGATGGCTTCCGGCACTTCAGGGCGCGGCGGGTCTATGATGCCTGCAATGCCCAGCAGGGTTAGCTCCTGCTCAACGGCTTCTGGCTTCAAAGTTGTATCGACTGCCAGCGGGCGGCAGGCGAGGGCCAGCGTCCGTTGCCCCGACGCCGCCAGGTTTTGGTAGGCGGCCACCGCCTCCTGCCTACGTTCTTCGGTAAGAGGCTGCACGTCGTCTCCCACCAGGACGGAGGTACACTGTGAGAGGATGACTTCAGGCGCGCCCTTGACGTGCGCCACCAGTCCCTCTTCGGTCTGCTCTACCGTGGTCATGCACTTGCGCTCCGAGGTAAACGGGAACTCGGCCTCGGACGTTTTCCCCTCGGGAGAGAGCCACGCTTTATAAGCAGCCACCACCAGCGCCGCCTCGGTTGGATCACCGACCATGCGCCAACCTGCTTCGCCTCGCTCTACTTCGGCGTGGTTGCAATGCAGCGCCGTTTTCAGCAGGGCCATCAAGTCCGTACGGATGCGGTAGTTAATCTTCTGGCCCTCCTGCTCGAAATGCCCCTCGGGATCGTACCCAACACCCGTGAGCGTCACCGGGCCCCCAGGCAACCAGAGATGCTGCACGGTCATCTCGTTCTGCGTGAGCGTGCCCGTCTTGTCGGTGCAGATGACGGTGGCAGCCCCGATGGCCTCGGCGGCGGGCAGCCTGCGGAGCAATACGTTGCGCCGCACCATGGCGCGGATACCCAGCGCCAAGGTAATGGTGACGACAGCAGGCAACCCCTCAGGCACGACGGCCACCGCCAGCGACACGCCCGTCATAAACATCTCCAACAGTCCCCGCCCCGTCAACCACCCGGTCAGCGCGATGAGGGTCGATACGGCGATAGCAATGAGACCAAGCTGTCTGCCCAACACGCCGAGTTTCTTCTGGAGCGGCGTCCGTTCGTCTTCGACGGAACCCGTGAGGTGTGCGATACGGCCGAACTCAGTCTGCATCCCCGTCGCTGTCACAATTCCATGCGCCCGCCCGTTGGTCACGAGGGTACCCATCCAGGCCATGGTAGAACGCTCGGCGAGCGGTGCATCCTTTGACACAGCTCGGGCCTGCTTGGCCACCGGAACAGATTCGCCTGTCAGCAGGGATTCGTCTACTTCTAGCTCAATCTCGTTCAGGATGCGTACATCGGCGGGGACTCGGTCGCCCACTTCGAGCAGCACGAGGTCGCCAGGGACGAGGCTGCGGGCATCGACCTCGGCTACGTGCCCGTCGCGGCGGACGCGGGCGTGCGGGGTCAGCATCTGCCGCAGCGCCTCGATGGCCCGCTCGGCTTTCCACTCCTGCACGAAGC
>DATGCC010001004.1:0-3524 GCA_035312345.1 Rhodothermales bacterium | reverse complement strand
CCGCCGCAGCCGTCCCATCATCCGCGCCAGGCTCGGCACGTACAGCGGATCGTTGAGGTGATAGGCATCGAGATACAATAAATGGATTGGTTCAGGCATAAGGATCAAGTAGGTTCAGGGTTCGCATCAAGTTACAGGATTCTTTGCAGCAACCCAACCTGCCAACCTGTAACCTGATGAACCTGCCAACCTGCGATCGAGAAGATATCCACATCCCTTGATCTGCCCCCTGCTGTTGTGTTCCTTAGCAATGGCCTTGAGCTTGTCCTTCGCTTCATTACAAAACTCGTCCTCTAAAATCCAACATGGATTTCAGTCACCTGCACTGCCACACGTCGTACTCGCTGCTGGATGGAGCCGCTCGCATCAAAACCCTGCTGGGCCGCGCCGCCGAGATGGAGATGATGGCCGTCGGCATTACCGACCATGGCAACCTCTTTGGCGTCCCCGAATTTTACACCTCCGCCAAAAACATGGGCGTGCAGCCGGTCATCGGGTGCGAGTTTTACGTGACGGCGAGCGGCATGGGCGACCGCAACGACCGTGTGCGCTACCACCAGGTGCTCTTTGCTAAAAGCGAAGAAGGCTACCGCAACCTCATCAAGCTCTCCTCGCTCTCCTACACCGACGGCTACTACTACAAACCCCGCATCGACCGCAACGCGCTACGGAAATACAGTGAGGGCCTCGTCGCCACTACCTGCTGCCTCCAGGGCGAGGTGCTGCAAACCATTCTTAAAAAAGGCGAAGACGCCGCCCGTACCATCTTCGAGGAATACCTCGACATCTTCGGCGACGACTATTACATCGAAATTCAGGACCACGGCATTCCCGAGCAGAAGCGCTGCAACGCCGTGCTGCTGCGCTGGGCGAAGGAGTACAACGTGAAGGTCGTGGCGACCAACGATGTGCATTATGTAGAGCGGGAAGACGCGGCAGCGCAGGATGTGCTCCTCTGCCTGCAAACCGGCAAAGACCTGCTCGACCCCAACCGGATGCGCTTCGAGAACGACCAGTTCTACCTGAAGACCGCCGACGAGATGACCGCCGCGCTGACGGCGGAGATCGATCCGCAGATCGTGCAGCAGGCACTCGTCACCTCGTGCGAGATCGCCGAGAAGTGCCAGTTTGACCTGGAGATGGGCAACCTGCTCATGCCGCACTACCCCATCCCACCGGAGTTCAACGACGACATTGATGTCTACCTGCGGCATCTGGTCTACGAGCGGGCCCGCCAGCGCTACCCGGAGATGCCGCAGCACGTCGTGGAGCGGCTCGACTACGAGTTGCAGGTCATCAAGACGATGGGCTACGCGGGCTACTTCCTCATCGTGCAAGATTTCACCACGGCAGCGCGGGAGTTGGACGTGAGCGTTGGGCCGGGGCGCGGCTCGGCGGCAGGATCGGCGGTGGCTTACTGCCTCGGCATCACCAACATCGACCCGCTGAAATACGATCTACTCTTCGAGCGCTTCCTCAATCCCGAGCGCGTGTCGATGCCCGATATCGACATTGACTTCGACGACCGGGGGCGCAGCAAGGTAATCGACTATGTGGTGCAAAAATATGGGCGCGACAACGTCTGCCAGATTATTACGTTCGGAACAATGGGGGCCCGCTCGGTCATCCGCGATGTGTCTCGTGTGCTCGGCATCCCGCTCGCCGAAGCTGACCGCATCGCCAAGCTGATTCCAGAAGGTCCCAAGGTCAACCTCGAATCAGCGATGCAGGACGTGCGCGAGTTTCGGGCACTGAAGAATGACGAGAACGCCCAGATCCGCAAGCTGATGCACTACGCCGAGGTGCTCGAAGGCTCGGCGCGGCACACGGGCGTCCACGCGGCAGGCGTCATCATCGCCCCCGGCAAAGTCAGCGACTACGTGCCCGTTGCCACGGCCAAGAGCAAAGGCGATCAGGTGCTGACGACGCAATACGATGGCAAATACATCGAGGAGTTCGGTCTGCTCAAGATGGACTTCCTCGGCCTAAAAACGCTGACGGTACTTAAAGATGCACTCGAACTGATCGAGGAAAACCACGGCGTCACCATTGATTTAGACGCAATACCTCTTGACGATCCAAAGACCTTTGAGCTGTTCCAGCACGGCGACACGGTTGCCATCTTCCAGTTTGAATCGGAAGGCATGCGCGAGTGGATGCGCAAGCTCAAGCCGACGAGCCTGGATGACCTGATCGCCATGAACGCGCTCTACCGTCCGGGTCCGATGGACCTCATCCCGAACTACATCGCCCGCAAACACGGCAAGGAGGAAGTCAACTTCCCCCACCCGATGCTGGAGCCGGTGCTGAAGACAACCTACGGCATCCCGGTGTATCAGGAGCAGGTGATGCAGATGGCGCAGGTGATGGGCGGCTACACGCTGGGCGGGGCCGACCTGCTGCGCCGCGCCATGGGCAAGAAGAAGCAGTCGGAGATGGACAAGCAGCGCGTCATCTTCGTGGAAGGGGCCCAGGAAAAGAGCGTGGATGAGCAGACCGCGAATGAAGTCTTCGATATGATGGCGAAGTTTGCGGGCTACGGTTTCAACAAATCACACAGCGCTGCCTATTCCGTCGTTGCCTACCAGACGGCCTATCTCAAGGCTAACTATCCTGCCGAGTTCATGGCGTCAGCGATGACGAACGAAATGGGCGACAACAAGAAGCTGTCGGTCGTGCTCGAAGAGGCGCAGAAGCTGGATCTGGAGATGCTGCCGCCGTCCATCAACCACAGCCAGGCGCACTTCACCGTCGAGAACGGCAAGATCCGCTTTGGCCTCGGTGCGATCAAAGGCGTCGGTCTCGGCGCGATTGAAGTGATCGTGCAGGCCCGCGAAAAACACGGCCCGTTCCAGTCGCTCTTTGGCCTGACGAAAGTACTGGACCTCCGTGCTGTCGGTAAAAAAGCACTGGAATGCCTCGCCTGCACGGGGGCGCTGGACGACCTGGAAGGCCACCGGGCGCAACTCGCGGAAACGGTCGAAGCCGCCGTGCAATACGGGCAGAAAGTCCAGGCCGACATTGCGGCGGGGCAAAGCTCGCTATTCGGTGGCGGTGCCGGGCCAGGTGCATCCATCGAGCCGAACCTGCCCATCGTCGAGCCTTGGTCGAAGTCGAAACTGTTGAAGGAAGAGCGGGAACTGATCGGCGTTTACGTTTCCGGCCATCCGCTGGATGCCTACGCGCCCGAGGCCCGCGCCTTCGCCACAGCCCGGCTTGGCGACACGGAGAAATTTGGGCAGGACGAAGAAGACATGCCGGATGCGGGCGGCGACGGCTACGGGCGTCCGCAGAAGCCGCAGCATACGTTTTGTGGCATCATTACCGAGGTGCAGCGGCGCACCACGCGCACGGGCAAACCCATCGCCTTCGCCACCATAGAAGATTTTAGCGGACAGGGCGAACTGGTCTGCTTCTCCACCACCATCGACAAGGTACACCCCTATTTGCAGGTGGACGAGATCGTGCTGGCGCGTGGCGAAGTGGAGGTGCGCGGCGGCAGCGTCAAGATCCTCACCCGCGAC
>DATGCC010001003.1:0-4371 GCA_035312345.1 Rhodothermales bacterium | reverse complement strand
TGATGCCATCGGCACGGAAGTAGCGCGAGAGGCGGGCATTAGAATCCCGTGCCTCAAACTCCTGCACAAAGGCGTCGATCAGCGAGCCGTCGCTCTCTACCGACTGCGCGTTGGCGGCCGCCAGCACCTCGTCGAACGTGTCGTCGCGGCGCTCTCCGGCCAGTTCGGCCAGCAAGTCCCGCAGGCCCACTTCGAGCGTGACGTGCATGCCACCCTGGAGGTCGAGGCCCAGCTTCAGCGCATTTTCCTGCGCCGTGCGAATGGCTGAGAAGTTTTCTTGTTCGTAATCGGCTCTTGCCTCTTCATCCAACTCTGCTTTCTGCGAGTTGTAGTAGTAGTTCTGGGCTGTTGGAAACAGGTACCAGAGCGACAACGCGAGGAAAAAGAGCACGAACCCAATTTTTAATCCGTTACCCTGCATGGTGTATTTCTATGGTTTGATTGAAACGGAATGACAGGCTTGCTGCCCATGCCGAGACCCACTACCACAAGGTAGCGTCGTTCATGGCAAAACCCTTGTCAAAAGGAGGAAAAGTGAAGCGCAGAAAGGACTTCACGAGTCATACTAGAAAGGAGCGGTACGGACGTGGCAAGGCATCCATACCGATACGGCTAAGGACCAAGCGGCTGCGCTGAGGAAAGCTCTCGCAGGGTGACCACCACAACGGGCCGCACCGCATGCCGCCACATCGTCGTCCAGGTGCGGTGTTGCTGCTGCTTTTCAGCAAGAACCGAAGACGATCCACCGATGCGTTTGGAGAGCGTGCTGGTGAAAACCTGCGACTTGAGCAGCAGGCGCGGCAACACACCGTGGCCCACCAACCCCATGTAGCGGCTTTCCAGATAGGCAATGAGCGCCTCGTCCGAGAGGTCCATTCCAGCCAGGACACGGGCCGCAGAAACGTCCGGGCGCTGGGCCTCATAAGCGTCGATAAAATCGCGCACGAAGACTTCGAGCGACCGCGTGCGGTGCGTCGAGACCTCCGCCAGCGCCTCCATGACGGCTTCGTCCGTCGGGTCCTGCAACTGGGTCTCAAGCCAGTCGGCAAAGGAGGAGGTGTGGCGCGCTGTAGAAAACGCTGCGGCAAAACTCACCGGCAGGAGGCTGACCAGCAAAAGGGCCGCCACCAGGCGCAAACTCCATTTGGACCGCAACCGGCGCATGTTTACCAACGTGACTCGACAGAGATGTGCTCGAACTACTGAACCCTCAAATTTAACGCATAAACGCGCCAAAAGGAATGATTATTCTGCTAAGACCTCGCGTTGTTCCCCGGGTCTTTCGAGACGGCTTCCTGAATCCGACGGACGATGGATCCTACCAAATCGTAAATCTACCTTCGGCCCTCGTCCTTACCCTCGGTTCCATTGCACAATCTCATCCAGACTTTTGCGCTGGAGATCAGGTACCGTCGCGTCCTCGGCAGGGTATCCAACCGGGAACAGGATGAAAGGGCGCTCATTTTTAGGCCGTCCTAGGATCTCACCGAGAAAACCCATCGGACTGGGCGTATGTGTCAGCGTTACGAGGCCCATGTTGTGGATGGCGGCGATGAACAGGCCACAGGCCAGCCCACAACTTTCCTGCACGTAGAAGTTCTTCGTCTTCGTGCCGTCCTCCTTCAGGCCGTAACTTTCAGCAAAGCACACCACGACCCACGGCGCGATTTCCAGAAACGGCTTGTGCCAGTCGGTGCCGATGGGAGCCAGGGCTTCGAGCCATTCGTCCGACATACGCCCGTTGTAGCTTTCGTATTCTTCTTCCTCGGCGGCTATGCGGATCTCCTTTTTGAGCGCCGGATCGTCTATCGCTACAAAGCGCCAGGGCTGGCGATGCGCCCCACTCGGCGCGGTGCTTGCTGTGCGGATGGCATACTCAATGAGGGTGTGGGGCACCGGCTGGTCGCTGAAGAATCGTACCGAGCGTCGCTGATCCATGCGTTGATAGAACGCCTCGGCACGGGCCTGCATCTCAGCCTCGGAGGATGCTTCGTGCTCGAACGCGATATGCGGGTAGTCGTTGCTCATACCTTCTGTTTGATATCGGGCGGGACGGGTTTTACTGGAATGCGACTGCAAGGCTCCTCATAGAATGCCTGCATGAATTTGAAACCTGTGGAGCACCTATTATCCGTGGATTGCTTGTATTTGATGAAGAGAAATCCTATTTCAGAAAAGATCTACACAAAACCCTCCTCCCCGGTCTACTCCATGCCTCCTGCTGAAAAACCGGACTACACCAGCACCTTAAGCACTGCCGACAGTCTGACGCTGTTCATGCAGGGCTGGGAGCCAGACGAACCACCGCGTTCGGTTATTGTGATTGTGCATGGCTACGGGGATCACAGCAGTCGCTACGCTGATCTTGCCAGCCATTTCGTGCAGCAGGGCCACACCGTACAAACCTATGACCAGCGTGGCCACGGGCGTTCGGAAGGTCGACGGGCCTACATCAATACATTCGACCAGTATCTCGACGATCTTAGGGCCTTTCTGGCTTCCGTCCGCCAAAGATTTAAAAAATTCCCTGTCTACCTACTCGGACAAAGCATGGGCGGGGCGATTGCGGTGCTCTACTGCCTGGAACGTGAGGCTGACTTCCAGGGCCTCGTCCTGTGCAGCGCTGCCCTCAAAGCCCATGACGATATGGCCCCGTTGCTGCAAAAACTCTCGTCGGTCGCCGGTCGGTTGCTGCCACGCTTACCTACCATTTCGCTCGATCTCGACGCGCTCTCCCGCGACCCCGCTGTGGTGCGCTGGACCAGAGAGGATTTGCTCTACTACCACGGCAGGATGCCCGCCCGAACAGGATCCGAGATGCTGCGCGCCATGCAACGCATTGACCAACAGGTGGAAAACCTCACCCTGCCGCTTCTTCTCATCCACGGCACTGCCGACAAGATCACCGATCCTGCAGGTAGCATCGCCTGCTATGAACGCGCCAACTCCGACGACAAAACCCTCGGCCTCTATCCAGACCTCTATCACGAAACCTTCAACGAACCAGAAAAGGAACAGGTCATCGAAGAAATCACGACCTGGCTGGATGAACATTTGTGAGGGTTACTGGAAGGTTGCAGGTTTATCAGGTTGCCGCGCATTGCTCTGCTCAAGGGTACAGGTTTCTCGATAGCACCCTAACCTGCCAACCAGTAACGAGCGCAGCAAAGCAACCTGTAACCAAATTCACTTGTAGCTTCTGGTTTCCAACAGGTTTGTGAAGCCTTCAGCGTCAGGAAAGTGCTCGCGGATGCGCGCTTCGATGTCGGCGGCTTCGCCAGGGGGAATGTGTAGGGCGATGATATGGTCGGGCTGAATCCAGTCACGCACGATGGCCTGACCATTCGGATAGAGCAGAAACCAGTATGGGATAAAGGCGATATCGATGTCGCGCTCTGGCAAACGAAAGGCGGCGAAATTTTCCAGCGTAGCGTCTGCATCGCCGATGTGGAGCAGGGTCTGGTTGCCGATATGCACGAGATGCCCCAGATTTTGCACCCACCGAAACCGCTCGCTGCCGTGGCGTAGCCCCAGCACATCGACCTGCACCCTGCCCAGGTCCACCCGTTCTTCTGTTTGCCAGCCAGGCGTGACAACACGGATCTGCTGTTGAATGGTTTCTAGTGCGCCAAAATCCCGTGCTACGCTATCGGCTACTTGCTGCGAGGCAATGAGTATCGCCTGAGGGTTGTGCTGTAAATGACGCCCCACCGCCTCGGCATGAAAATGATCGCGATGGACGTGCGACACCAGCACTACATCCACTTCATCGAAAGGAGGTTGAGCGATCTCTGCCTGCTCCCGTTCATCAGCACCCAATACAGCATAGGTCGGACTGTACGGGCGATGCAGGCCGTCAACCAATACCTGCGTTTCCCCGTCGGCAATCAGCACTCCTTCATTGGCGACGTAGGTGATCTGCAATGTGGATTGCGCCAACGACGCCTTGCTACCTCCCCAGATCGTCAGCAACAGCACACACCATGCAATGGTTCTGGTCATCATTAAACTCCAGCTACCTGAAAAAGGGGGAAGCAGTTTTAATACCACTTCCCCCTTTGGAACCCCAACACGTTCTTACTGCAACGTAAAGACAACCTGCACGGTTGCAGTCACCTCGATTTCTCCGGCAGCGTAGGCTTCCGGCTCCGGCATGGCATCTTTCGACATCGCCATCTCGTTACGGGCCATCTGAAGCATGGGACGCGGGAAGTTAAAACTCTGCTCGTTGATCGTCTGGACTGGACCTAGCGTCACACCCAGCGTAGATGTCATCAACATGGCTTTCTCGCGGGCATCGGTCAGGGCATTGACGAGTGCCTCATTGCGTGCTGCGTCGCGGTTGTCCAGTTCATAGGCCACACCGTCGAG
>DATGCC010001002.1:0-9954 GCA_035312345.1 Rhodothermales bacterium | reverse complement strand
CACGCACCACCGAGTCTCATTGTCAACGTCGACCACCAGGTGGTGCACATCTTGGGTGGCGGCGAAGCCTACCTGAAGTTTACGCCGGGCCACCCCACGCAGGACGTGCTCAAGGTGGTGCGCGAAGCACTGCGCCTGGAGCTACGCACGGCGCTGTACCAGGCCTTCCGTAAGGCCCAACGGACACGGTCGCGCGCGGTCCCGGTCCGTGTGGACGGTACGCTCCGGCAGGTGGAACTGCTCGTCGAGCCCATCACCGAGCCAGGCTTCGCGGACGATTACGTACACGTCCTGTTCCGTGAAGTGGGAACGGCAGGCCGGCGGCCCGCCGGGAAAAAGCCTGCGGTTTTGAGCGACGCCGAGCAGGAACTCGGGGGCACACCGGATGTGGCCGGACCGTCCAGCCTTGAGGAGGCGGAAGCCCTCATCCGGCAACTCGAAGACGAACTGGACCATGCGAAAGAGCAGCTTCATACGACGACGGAGGAGCACGAGGCTGCGAGCGAGGAGATGACGGCGGCGAACGAAGAGATGCAGTCGATCAACGAGGAACTCAGGTCGACGACCGAGGAACTCGAGACCTCGAAGGAAGAACTCCAGTCGGTCAATGAAGAGTTGCTGGCGCTCAACCAGGAACTCAAGAGCAAGATCGAAGAGATCAACAGGGTCAACAGCGACCTGCAGAACCTGATGAACGCCACCGAAATCGGGACGATCTTTCTCGACCGGCATCTGCGCATAAAGCGCTACACGCCACAGGTGGAGGATCTCTTCGACATTCACGGGGGCGATATGGGCCGGCCGCTGGCGCACATCGCCCACCGGCTGGGCAGCGACGCCTTGCCCGATGACGCGGCGCGCGTCTTGCGCGAGCTTACGATGATTGAACGAGAGGTGCAGCACACGCCAAACCAGCAGTGGTTTCTCGTTCGCCTCCTACCGTATCACAGCGTCGAAGGCATCATCGAAGGCGTCGTCATTTCGTTCATCGACATCACGGAGAAGAAGAAGTATGACGAGCAGCTTGAAGGGCTCATCGAGACGTTGGAGGAACTGCTTGCCACGCGTGTGGAGCAGATAAAGCAACTCTCCTCGGAGCTGGTTCTTTCCGAGCAGGCCGAGCGGCAACGGATCGCGCAGATCCTCCATGACGACATGCAGCAGGTTCTCTTTGCTCTCCAGATCAAAATGGGGTCGCTGAGCCAAAACCTCTCGAAGGAGAAAACCACCCGTCTTACCCAGGCCACCGCGTTGATTGACCGCGCCCTGGACATGACCCGCACCCTGACGGTTGAGCTCAGCCCGCCAGTGCTGAAGGGGGAGGACATTACCGTAACCATTGACTATCTGGCCATCCAGATGGAGGATATGCACGGCCTGAAGGTAGAGGTAGAGATCCCGGGCCCGGTTTACTTGCCGGCCGATGTGCGCACGCTCGTCTATCAACTCGTGCGTGAACTGCTCTTCAACGTGGTCAAGCACGCCGGCGTCGACCGGGCGCGCGTGCGGCTCGTTCGCGAGAAAGACCGGCTCGTCCTCCTCGTCGAGGACGAAGGCACCGGGTTTGACATGGCAGCCGAGCAGGAACTACGATCGGCAAAGCAGGGCGGCTTCGGCCTGCGCAGCGTGTGGGAGCGGCTGCATCTCTTCGGAGGCCACCTCGACATGGAATCCGCCCCGGGCCAGGGCACGCGCGTGACCTTCTCTGTGTCCTTGGAAAACAAGGCTGACGGCGTGTAACCTCCTATCTAAAACAATAGGGATACAGCGATAGGGACACAAACCAGGATACCGGCTGATGAAACAAACCATCTATATCATTGATGATAATGTGTTCGTGCGGGAGGCCCTGGCCATGGTAGTCGAGGACGAGCCGGACCTGGAGGTATGCGGCGTCGCCGAAACGGCCTCCGAAGCGCTTGACGCGCTCCTCGACATGACCCCGGATCTGGTCCTGGTCGATTTTTCGCTGCCGGGGATGAACGGTATTGAACTCATCGAACGGCTTCGGATCCTGAAACCCCACCAGCGGATGCTTATGCTCTCCGGCCATGCGGAGTCTGCTTATGCAGAGCAGGCGCTTACGGCGGGTGCCAAGGGCTACCTCCTGAAGGGGAAGCCGGGGGGCATTATGGAGGGCATACGGCATGTTCTGGCCGGCGGGGTGTACGTGAGCCCTTCGGCGCAAACGGAAGGGCTCGGTCGGGCGTTGCGCGACGCATCGAGCGATAGGCACGTGCTGTGATGCTTTTGTCGTCCCGACGCCCGCGAGGGAAGAGGGGTCTGTTATTTATTGACACCGCCATGCGCCAGAACAACCTCGAAAGCCGCGCCTTCCTGGTCCTCGTTCTCCTTACGACCGGGGCCTTCCTGTGGATTGTGCGGGGGTTCCTCATGCCGGTGTTCTGGGCTGTGGTACTGGCAGTGCTTTTCCGGCCCGTCTTCCAGCGCTGGTTGCGGCTCGTACGCGGACGGCCCAGCGTGGCGGCGCTCCTGACCACGCTGACCGTCATCTTCGTCCTCCTCGTCCCGTTCGGCCTGCTGGTCGCCGAAGTGACCCGGCAGGCTATCGGCCTCTACCGGCACATCGCCTCCGGCGAGGTGGACCTTCATGCCCCTATCGACTTCATCGAGCGCTCAATCCCGGCGCTGGTCGATTTCCTCGCCGGTTACGACATCGAGATAGAGGGGCTCCGGACCTCGATAGAAAATGCGGCGATGACGGCGAGCCAGTACGTCGCCACGCAGGCCCTCGCTATAGGGCAGGATATGCTCACGTTCACCCTCTTCTTCGCGCTGATGCTCTACTTCCTGTTCTTCTTCGTTCGAGACTGGGAGCGCATTCTTGATGGGATCGTCCGGGCGCTCCCGCTGGGAGACGAGCGGGAGCGGCGGCTCTTCGCAAAGTTCGCCGAAGTCGCCCGTGCCACGATGAAAGGGACGCTGGTGGTGGCGGCCGTACAGGGTACGATCGGCGGGGTGCTGTTCGCGGTAGTGGGCATCGAAGCCGCCGTATTGTGGGGCGTGGTGATGGCGGTGTTCTCGCTCTTGCCGGCCATCGGTGCCGCCCTCATCTGGGGGCCGGCGGCCATCATTCTCCTCGCCACAGGCTCCATCTGGGAGGGGGTCGTCGTGATCGCGGGTGGCACGCTCGTCATCGGGCTGGCCGACAATTTCCTCCGTCCGATCCTTGTGGGGCACGAAACGAAGATGCCGGACTACCTCGTGTTGCTCTCGACGCTCGGGGGGCTGGCGGTGTTCGGTATAGCGGGGGTCGTGATCGGCCCGCTTGTGGCCGCGCTGTTCCTCGTCGTATGGGAGATGCTGGCCGAGGAGCGCGCCTCATTACCGTCAGAATAGACGCCGCCCGCCCTTCTGCGGATCCTCTTGTAAGTAAAATGCTTACATTGATATGCACGTGGGATGCCTACCTTGATCGATGTGCCTCCTGTGTTTGTTTGCCGGCTTCTCTGAAGCCACCCATTAAAGTGTTTTCCATGGCTGATAGATCAAAAAAGACCCAGACCCGAGACCCCGGAGAGGAGTCCTCCAAAGACGAACTAATCCTGGCAAACCCGGAGATGCAGTCGTTCAACGAAAAGCTTCGCTTGATGGTGAAAGAAATCGAAGTAGCAAAGGAGGAGATGCAGTCGCTTAACGAAGAGTTGACCACGGTGAATCAGGGGCTTCGGAACAAGATCGAGAAGCACTGGCGCGTCAACAACGACCTGCACGTCCTGATCGAGAGCACCCACATGGCCGCGCTCTTCCTCGATCAGCACCTCAACGTCGTGCTCTACACGCCCGAGTGCACGAAGCTTTTCAACCTGCTGCCCATCGACGTTGGCCGCCCCCTCGAACACCTCTCGCACCGGCTCACGTACGCGGGCATCTTGCAGGATGCGCGGCAGGTCCTCGAACGTGGCACGGAGATGAAACGAGAGGTGCAGGCGCAGGACGGGACCTGGTACGCCATGCGGGCCATGCCCTACCCGACGCCCGACGAGCCCATCGAAGGCGTCGTCCTTACCTTTGTCGATATTACGTCTCAGAAAAAGGTAGAGCAGGTAAGTGAAGCCCGGTTTACCCTCGCTTTTCACGCAGGCCCGATGGCGGCGAGTATCGTCACACGCGACGATAGCTGCTTTCTGAGCGTCAATGAGATCTTCGAACAGATCACCGGGTATCGCCGGGCCGAAGTCATCGGGCAGCCCGCCCGGGCCTTCGGCCTGTTCTTTGGTGAAGAACTGGACCCTGCATCGAAGGACCGGCCGGGCGACCCCGTGCTCGACGAGGTGGAAAACCGGATCCGGACCAAGTCGGGAGCCTTGCACGACCTGGTCGTCTCCACGACCGCTATCGAGTTCGAAGGACGCCCGTGCTACCTCAGCCTCTTCTACGACGTGACCGAGCGCAAGCGCCTCGAACGGGAGATTCTCCTGGTGAGCGACCGCGAGCAGCGCCGTATCGGCGTAGACCTGCACGACGGCCTCGGGACGCACCTGACAGGCGTCGCCATGATGGCGCGGGGCCTCGCCCGTAACCTCCGGGCCAACCGCACGGTCAGCGCCGAGGAGATGGACGAAATCGCCCGGCTCCTCGGGGAAGGGATCGAGCAGGCGCGCACACTGGCACAGGGCCTCAATCCGTTCCTGCTCGAAGTGCGGGGACTGACGATCGCCCTGCGGGAGTTGGCGGCGAACGTGGAGGCGCAGACCGGGATCCTCTGCTCGTTTGAGGAGGCAGGGGACGGCATGGCGCTCAGCAGCGAACAGAGCATGCACCTCTACCGCATCACCCAGGAGGCGCTCACCAATGTTGCCCGGCACGCGCAGGCCACCCGGATCCGGATCACCTTCTCCCGAAAGGATCACCGCTACCGGCTGACGATCCAGGATGACGGCTCAGGCTTCCGGCAGGCCCGAGGCGAGGACACACGGGGACAGGCGTCCGGGATGGGGTTGAATATTATGCGGTACCGCGCCGAGATGATCGGTGCCCGGCTCAACGTCGCCAGCACGCCCGGCGGTGGGACGACGATCACCTGCTCCTTCAGAAGCGCGACCTGATCACCCTGTTCTGTTTCCGGCCAACCCCATGAGATCCCGCATATTCATCCTTGAAGATCACCCCGTCATGCGCCGGGGCTATCGAGCGCTCATCAACGGAGAGATAGACATGGAGGTGTGCGGTGAGGCGGAGACGGCCATCGAAGCCCTGGAAAAGATCCCGCAGGCCGCCCCGGACCTCGTCATCGCGGATATCTCGCTGGAGGGGATGAATGGGATTGAATTCATCAAGCGCCTTCAGACCGAGCGCTCCGGCCTGGAGGTGTTGGTCGTCTCGATGCATGAAGAATCGCTCTACGCCGCGCGCGCGCTCCAGGCCGGGGCGGCTGGCTACCTCATGAAGAAAGGAGCCGAAAGCCAGGTGATACCTGCGATCCGGCAGGTGCTGGGAGGGCGGTACTACGTCAGCGATCACATGCAAGACACGATCATGTTCCAGTTCGTGGGGCGGATGCCCCCGAAAGAGGTCGCGGGGCAGCAGAATCTTTTCGAGAAACTTTCGGACCGGGAGCTAGAGGTCTTCGAACTGCACGGCCGGGGGCTCAGCACCCGCGAGATGGCCGAGGTTCTGCACATCAGCCCTAAGACGATCGCCACGCACCGGGGACGCATCAAGACCAAGCTGGGCATCGAGAGCACACCTGAACTGCTGCGGCGGGCCGTGCTCTGGGTTGAGGGTGAGAAGTCGGCCGGCAGTGGGCCGTTGCGCCGCCAGGAGGGATAGTCCTCCTCAGGTGGCTGTAAGCATTTTGCTTACACAGCGTGGAGATGCGTGACTTCATTGGTCTCGCTCTGGCGGTCGTACACTATGAACTAAACAAAAGAAGAGGAGACGCCCTCGCCCCTACGTTTCGCCCCGGTGATGCGTCGGAAGCGAAGGATGGCGAAATGAAGAATGGACGCGGTGCCTATGCACGTAGAGATGCGCCAGACGGACCATACGCTGATCGCCAGCCTAGCCGGCGATTGGGAACTGGACCACCCGACCCCGCGCTTCGACCGGCTCATCGAGGACCGAGCGGACGCGGGCGCGGTGCAGGCGGTCGGCTTCGACACCACGGCACTGGGCCGGTGGGACAGCAGCCTGCTCACCTTCCTGCTGCAGGGCATGACCTACTGCGAGGCCCACAGCCTCGAATTCAAGGCGGAAAGCCTGCCAGAGAACATCGCACGGCTTCTCGAACTCGCCCGGGCAGTGCCGGAGCAGGAGATCAATCACGAAGAGGGAAAAGCCTCACTCGTCACCCGGCTCGGGAAGAAAGGGATCGCTGCCTCCGAGGCCTTTCTGGCGTCGATCACCTTTACGGGGCAGGTGGCCGACAGCTTCATCCGGCTGGTCCTGTTCCGGGTGCGGCTGCGCTGGCGGGACTTCTGGGTCGTGGTGCAATCGAACAGCTCGGGCGCCCTTCCCGTCGTCACGTTGATCAGTTTTCTGGTGGGGCTCATTATCTCCTTTCTGGGAGCCGTCGTACTGCGCCGGTTCGGGGCAGGGTATTATGTGTCCTACCTCGTCGGATATGGGATGTTGAGAGAGATGGGTGCCCTGATGACGGGCATCATCATGGCTGGCCGGACCGGTGCTGCCTTCGCCGCGGAACTCGGCAGCATGAAGATCACCGAAGAGATCGACGCCTTCAAGACGCTCGGGATCTCGCCGGTCGACCACCTCGTGCTGCCACGCATCCTGGGTCTTTTCCTGATGATGCCCCTGCTGACCATCTACGCCGATTTCATCGGTATCCTCGGCGGCATGATCGTCGCGGTCACCTTGCTGGATCTCTCCACGACCCAGTTCATTGGGGGCCTGTTGACCCCGGTGACGCTTGCCGATGGGTTGCTGGGCGTTTTCAAGGGGTCCGTCTTCGGGCTGATTATCGGCATGGCGGGCTGCTTGCGGGGCCTACAGACCGGCAACGACGCAGGGGCGGTCGGGCGCGCCGCGACGTCCGCCGTGGTCACAGGCATCACCCTGATCATTCTGGCCAACGCTGTCATCGACTGGCTTGCCGTCCTGCTCGGCGTCTAGCACTGCACTGTCACTGCACGATTATGGAAGCATCACCTCCCATCGAAGTCAGAGAGTTGATGATGGCCTACGGGTCACTCGTCCTCATGCGGGGCCTGAGCTTTCAGGTGCGGCGGGGGGAAATCTTCGTCATCATGGGAGGTAGCGGCAGCGGCAAGAGCACCCTGCTCAAACACCTGATCGGGCTCAAGAAGCCGGCAGCGGGCACCATCCTGTTCGAAGGAGACGACTTCGGAGAGGCCGACGCACCCACCCGGAAGGGGATGCTCCGCCGCATGGGCGTGCTCTACCAGAACGGTGCCCTGTGGAGCGGGTTGACGCTGGCCGAGAATGTGGCCCTGCCCATTGAGGAATATACCAGTCTGCCCCCCGAGGCGATCGCTGAGGTCGTCTCGCTCAAGCTCGCCCTGGTCGGGCTGCGCGGCTTCGAGTCGTTTTATCCCAACGAGATCAGCGGAGGCATGCGCAAGCGCGCCGCTCTCGCCCGCGCGGCAGCGCTGGATCCGGAGGTATTATTCTTCGACGAACCCTCTTCCGGCCTGGACCCGATCACGGCCAGCCGCCTCGACGACCTGATCCTGCAACTCCGGGAGAGCTTCGGCACGACCATCGTCGTGGTCAGCCACGACCTCGCGAGCATCTTCAAGATCGCCGACCGGGCGCTGTTTCTGGACATCAAGCAGAAAACCATGACCGCACTCGGCGATCCAGTCGACCTGCGGGAGAACCCGCCCAGCGAGGAGGTGCACCGGTTCCTGACCCGTAATAGCGAAACCGACAATCCTCCTGCTTCCTGACCTATACCGAACGAGAATGCCATGAGTATACGCGCCAACCCAACCGCAATCGGCCTGTTCTTGATTGGAGCCATCGTGCTGACGGTGATCGGCGTTGCCGTGCTGGCCTCCACCGCTTGGTTTAACAAACAATCGACCTTTATCAGTTACTTCGGCGAGTCGGTGAACGGCCTGGAGGTCGGTGCGCCGGTGAAGTTTCAGGGGGTACCGGTCGGCAGTGTGACGGATCTCCTGATCCAGATTGAACTGACGGACAAAACCTTCGAGGTACCGGTGCAATACGACATTGACCTCACCCGCCTTACGTCGCAGGCCGGCACCTTCGTCGACCTGACCAACGAGGCCGTATTGCAGCAGCAGATCGCTGATGGGCTCCGGGCGCAGCTACAGATGGAGAGCGTCGTCACCGGCCAGTTGTACATCGAACTCACCTACCGCCCCGAAGCGGAACCGCCCAAACTGGCACAGGGACCGACCACTTTTCCGGAGATCCCGACGACGTCTTCGCTCCTGGCGGCCTTCGGGACACAGGCCGGCAGCCTCGTGGGCGACGTGTTGAAGATCCTGTTTCGGGTGAACGAGATGCTGGAAGCGGTGGACATGGTAGGACTCAACGCGTCGGTGGTGGCCTCGGCCCAGTCCGTCGAACGCCTGGCCGATTCTCAGGAGATCCGGGCGGCCTTCGGGGAGGTTCCGGCGATGACCGCGCAGTTAAACCAGACGATGGCGGAGATGCAACTGCTGGCCGAACGGCTTGGCGGGGCCATCGAGCCGCTTCAAGGGCATATGGACAGTACAAACGCAGAGGTGATCCTCACGCTGCAATCGATGCGGCAGGCCATCGAAGAAACACAGGGGTTTCTCTCGACGGATTCCGGCGTCGGCTACCAGATGGAGGCGGCGTTCTCCAGCATGAAGGAAGCGGCCGACGCACTGAACCTACTCGCCCTCTCACTGGAACGAAACCCAGACATGCTCCTCCGTGGGAAAAAACCGCCTGAAAAATAGCCATGCCATCCATGATGAAAGCCCTACGCCTGATCTTCCTCGTCGTCCTCTTCGCCCTACCAGGGTGTTTCAGCCTGGGCCGAGAGGAACCGCCCCAGCAGCACTACGTGCTCGGTGGAAGCCGGCTGCCGGAGACCGGAGCCTCGGCCGAACGCCTCGCTGGTCTCACCATCGGGCTGCGACAACTGCAGCTCGCCGAGTATCTGAAGTCGCCCCTCCTCGTCGTCCGCCAGGGACCTCACCAGATTCGCTACTCCGAGTTCCACCGGTGGGGTGAGGATCTCGGCGGTGGCGTCAACCGCGCAGTGGCAGGCTACCTGGCAGCCAGGGCACCCTTCAAAGGTATCGACGTAGTGCCGTGGCCTCCTCAGGCACGGCACGATTACCTGATCCAGATCCACCTGTTGCGCTTCGAGGGCCTGGCACCGGAGGAACTGGCGGCCGCCGGGGGCGAGGCCTACCTGCTGGCTACCTGGGCGATCATCGGCCTGCAGGATGGCTCAGTGCTCGCACGGGGAACCACCGACTATCGAGGACGCGGGTGGACAGTAGGGGATTATGACGGCCTGGTGACCCTGCTCGATGCGGGACTACACGAGTTGTCAGACGACCTGATTGCCGCCCTGGAAAGCCTTGTTGCTCCGTAACAGGCCGCTGACGTCGGAGGGGTGGAGGAGGGCCGTGTTCGTGCACGCGCTAACCGCTTGATGAAATCCCAAATAACGGACACCTCCAATCACACAGGGCACATTTCATTCCCCTTTGTATCCCTGCGCAGAGGGTGACGTAGAGCTATGGGATCAGGTAGTTTTTTTAGCATTGGCTCGCGGAGTTGGTTCGTTCAGGTGGTTTCGGACGAGGCAGCGTGTCTGTCACCCATCCCTATCCCAGGAGGCTCCACCATGAAGAAGCGTTATCTTGTCCCCAGCCTATTAGCTCTCCCCCTGCTGATCGTGTGCCTGGCAGTCGATGTAGCCGTGGCGCAGATCTCGACGCCCGTTGCCAGTCCGTACGCTACGGTCTCTGAGCAGGTCGGCATTACCAACGTAACCAT
>DATGCC010001001.1:0-3349 GCA_035312345.1 Rhodothermales bacterium | reverse complement strand
GTGGGGCAATATTCGGACAACCAAATCAGCCTGCTGCTAGGCGATGGCGCGGGCAGCTTCTCGGTGTCCGATGCGGTCTTTTCTGGTGGCGATAGCTGGATGGTGGCTACGGGCGATGTCAACGGCGACGGGCGCGTCGATCTTGTATCAGCTAACTCGAACGACGACAACTTCTCCGTCGTGCTGACCGGTGCCAACGCCCAACTCCTTCAGCCCACAATTTACGACACCGGCACCTTTCCGCTCGCCATCGACCTGGGCGATCTCGATGGGGATGGCGACCTCGACCTCGTCACCAGCAATTTCGCCGATGGCAACTGGACTGTCTTCGAAAATGCGGGCGATGGCACGTTTGCCAATCCACGCTCGCTGCCTGCCTCACGGGCCGGTTCCTGCGCCGTCTTCCACGACCGCAACAACGACGGCGCGCTGGACATGACCGGCATTGATGAACTGGACGACCTGCTCTTTCTGTTTACCAATACCCCTTTGCCTCTGGACACCGACGAGCACCCCGATCTTCCTCCTGCGATCCTTCATCCAGCCTACCCCAATCCCTTTACCGAAGAGGCCACACTCACCATCAGCCTGGATGCCTCCGGCCCGGTTCGCCTGGCGGTGTACGATGTGCTGGGCCGCCGTGTGCGCGTGCTCCACGACGCTGTGCTCCCGGCAGGCGAACATCATATTACCTGGGATGGTCGGGATAAACAGGGTGAGCACCTCGCGGGTGGCACCTACCTCCTGCGCCTGGAAACAGCTTCGCATCGGCAGACGCAATCACTCGTGTATCTGCCTACGCCTTCTCACTAAACAGGCGGCTGTAAAACAACGCGCTATTTACACCGAGGCGACTTTTTCGAGGAGGGCATCGTAGTCGGCTACGTGCTCCCGCCAGTCGAGGGGCTCCAGGATACCGCGCAGAGTAGCAGGAGGCAGCGGGCGTTCCTTGCCTTTGAGGATGTCGTACAGGATGCGGAAAAGTTCGTCTTCGTCCTCGTAGAGCACCGGCGCATGAAGCAGCGGATGGTGCAGCGATTGGGGGATCAGTTCGGGATAGCTGAGGCGGTTGGGCAAGAGCGGATGGCACCCGCAGTAGATGGCCTCCATCACAGCAATGCCAAAAAACTCATGGATAGCCGTAGAGACGACGATGTCGGCGCGGTGCAGGAGGCGACTGTATTCTTTGAAGTCCTCGGCATACCCGTAATGTAGGATCCGTTCGGCGTACCGCTCAAAGGCCCGGTCGAACTCCTTCGGCTGTTCCTGAAAATGCTCGCCTGCCAGGATGAGGCGGAAGGTACATCCGGCGTCATCGAGGCGGTTCATCATGCGAAAGAAGGCACTGGGGTTTTTGTCATACTCCCAGCGCTGGTTCCACAGCACAATGGGCGGCTGCATCCCTGGCCCCCAGTCGTGCCCGCTGTACTCGGCGGCATAGGCATCGTGGGCTTGCAGGTCCATACCCAGGTGCAAGACGCTGCTTTTGGACCGAATCTCACGGACGGTGTTGAGATGCGTAAAGTCGGGGAAGAGCCGCAGCAGCACCGGCAGCGCCTCCATGAACTCATCGTAGTGAAACTGCGAGTTGAAGACGATGTGATCGGCGGCGAGGCACGAGAGGTAATTGATGTAGGCGTACGTGTTGTCGCGCGGCGTGTCTTCGGGCAGCGGGTAGGTAAGCTGGTTTTCGTGGAAGTAAAGTACCACGGGCACCTCAGCCAGCCGCTCACGGGTGAGCGCCAGAAATGCCGGCAGGTTGACCATGTCGGTCGCAAAGATCACATCCGGGACGAACCCCTCGTCCAGCACCTCTATGGCTTTGCGGGCCATCGTAACAGCCCCGCCCTGCATGCGCCATTTCCAGAAACGCGGCGTCATGGTGACGGTCTTGAAGGTGTGCACGCTGTGGTCCACCAGCCCATCCAAAAAATTGCGGTGTGAACCACCGTACCAGGTTTCGAGCGCAAGTACATTCATGGAGTCAAAGATCCACTCGTCAGAAAGAACAGCAAAGATAAACGGTTTGCCTCAGGGACTTCTACTCCTCCTCTTCCAGGAGGCGTTGCAACGCCTCTTCTTCAGCGTCGGTGGTGGGGCGCACAATCGAGATCTCCCGCACCTGCAAGCTCTCGCGAAGCACTGGATCCTTGACTTCTTCGGCGCTCACCGGCTTTTCTTCCCCCGGATGAATAACCAGCACACGATGGGTCAGGTGAATTTCCACTGCCTTGTCGTGCGTATTTTTTATGACCATCCCTTTTCTTTTTCGGCTCATGGTGCCCATCCGTTTATGATCACGGTTGTATAGCAAGGAGATCGACAGCGCCTCCACCAACGTACGGAGCGATGAAGGCACTCCACGTTGACGACTCCCGTTTAGCTAGGCATTATACACTTTTTAGCATTAGAATAAAGGAGAGGCACCCTGAACTTCCCCCTAAGAACGGCACCTTCACAGGATTCTCGAAATGATGGCTTCCGCTGAACCACACACGCCGCCCTCCCGGATGCGACAGATGGCCCTCAACACAGGGAAAGCCTTCCTCAACCTCTTGTATCCGCCGTCGTGCCTCGGCTGTGGAGCCTACCTCGCTGAAGTCACGCCGCCCCTCTGCCATCGTTGCCTGCGCCGCCTCGAACAACCCGACCCCGACGCCCTCCATGCGCGCCTGCACCGCCTCGCTGATCCCGAAGCGCTGGACGGTGTGTTTTCGCTGTGGCTCTTCGATGAGGGCGGCACGGTGCAACG
The DNA here is from genome assembly GCA_035312345.1 of Rhodothermales bacterium. Taxonomy (GTDB): domain Bacteria; phylum Bacteroidota; class Rhodothermia; order Rhodothermales; family DATGCC01; genus DATGCC01. Next base: position 597 of record DATGCC010001001.1, on the reverse strand, counting down.
CATCCAGCACCTGCTCAAGTATGGCAACCGGCCCCGATACGGCGTAGCACTCGGGCGGCTTATGGGCACGGCCTACACCGACCGTTCGCTACCGGATCTGGTGCTGCCCATCCCTCTGCACCGCGCCCGCCTGTACGAGCGAGGCTATAACCAGAGCGCGATGCTGGCAACAGGCATGGCCGAAAGCCTGGGCATACCTATCGCCACCGATCTGCTCATCCGCACCCGTGCGACCCGCTCGCAAACACGCCTCTCCCGCGAAGCCCGCTGGCAGAACGTCTCTGGTGCCTTCGCGGTGACGGATACAGAGGCTGTTGCGGGCAAACACATCTTGCTCATTGACGATGTGCTCACCACCGGAGCCACACTCGCGGCAGCGGCAGCAACGCTCAAATCTGCCGGGGCCGCATCCATCACAGCAGCGACGCTGGCGCTGGCAAGAGAATAGCATCATTTGCGCCGATAATTTCTTCAACCTCACGTCCATTCGAGAGACTTATGCCAAACCCTAAATATGTCATTCAAGGCGGTGTCGAAGGCCGAGAACGCCTGCGCCTGCTCGATGCCGTGCTGGGTCCATCCAGCCGGGCGCTCCTC
>DATGCC010001000.1:0-3734 GCA_035312345.1 Rhodothermales bacterium | reverse complement strand
GAAGAAAAGGCTACCGTGGGCGGCTGGAGGGCAGAGGCGGTGCCGTAGACTTCCATTTCCCAGAGCGAATAGCCGTATTCGGACCCGCGTTCAAGGCCCTGCATCCGCACAAAGCGTCCGGCAGGTGGATCGGTGAAGGTGATTTCTTCGGTCCCGCCGTTGCCGCTGCGCTGCTCGTGGATCGTCGTCCAGATCCGACCGTCGAATGAAACGTCGAGGTTATAGGCTTCACCATAGGCGGCTTCCCAGGCAAGGACGATGCGCTCAACGTCGAGCACAAGGCCGAGATCCACGTAGATCCACTCGTCGTCGGGGTCGTCGTCGGCCAGATCCTCCTGCCATTCGCTGCTCCAACGGGTGTTCGGGTTGCCGTCGAAGGCCAGGTCGGCAGGAAGTGGGTCGCCGCAGCAGGTTTCTATCGTCGAGGCTACGGCCGGTTGCGTACGGGCGCGGTTGACCTGATCCGGGTCGAGCACGGTGATGGTCACCTCCTCGGTGAGCATTTCGCCCGTATCTCGCCCGACGACTTCCAGCGTGTACGTTGTCGTTTCTGTCGGCGCGACGGTCATCGTCCCGACCGAATCGACTGCGGCACCATTGATCGTGATGGTCGTTGCGCCCGTCACCGACCACGAGAGGTCGCTGCTCTGCCCGGCTTCGATGCCCGTCGGGTCGGCACGCAAATAAGCAATCCGAAGACCCGGATACACGTCCACCGCCGCCGGGTACAGGTCGAACATTTCTTGCGTGCTATCCAGAATACGTGGCCAGTTGACGACACCTTCGGCGCTGTTCGGGTAATTGAACCATTGCCACGCGAGGCCACCCGCATAGCCGCCTTCATAGAGTGTCTCGTAGAGGCTTTGCCAGTGGACGCCGTAGACCGCACTCGGATTGCCGTCGTCGCCGTCGCCCATGAAGAACTCAGCGATGACGAGCGGCTTCGTCAGGCCCCACACGGCTTTGTCATGGTGGAAGGGCGAGAGGGCCGTGCCAGCCCATTCGTAGTAGTGCACCGTGTAAAAGTCGAGCGTGCCGTCCGGGTCGCCGCCCGCATTCAAGAGGCGGTCATCCCGATAGTAGTTGTAGTTGACGGCGCTGTGCAACCGGTCATAGAACGCTGCTGTCTCCTCAATCGAAAAGTTATGCCTGTATTTCTGCGACAGATGCTGGCGTATCGTTTGCACTTCAGCGTTGGTGAGGGTATCCGCTGTCTTGGCAGCGGCTTCGCTGGGCGACTGGTCGCTGGAGGCGATGAAAGCCCAGGAGCCGTTGGTCACCTGTGCATCGGGATGGGTGCGGTGGATGGCCCCGGCGGTGAGGTTGATGAAGCGCTGGATGGCGCTCATCGGCACATGCCGGTTGAAGTTCCAACCATGTTCATTGCTCATTCCCTCGGGTTCGTTGAAGATCTCCCAGGCGATGACGGCAGGGTGATCGCCCAATGCCTCGACCATCGGGATCAGCGCGTTGTCAATGTAGGTCTGTGTCAGCACCGGATCGGTGAGAAGGTCGTAGGCGCGGTCCGTGATGGTGGTACCATTCGAGATACGGAGCATGTCGAAGGACCAGAGGCACAGCATCAAGCCGATCTCGTGCTCCCATGCCAGGTCGAGGATGGCACGGAGGTCTTCGATAGCTCCTGTGCCCGGCCCGGTGACGGTGGAGCCGTCCCAAGCGGGGGTGGCGGCTCCGGTCGTGTGGAGCCAGATCCGCATCGCATTGCCGCCGTTGTCGTGGAGTTGCTGGAAGATCTCGTCGAACCGGGTGAGGTCGGTGGGACCGGGCCCAATATCACGGGCGAAGTTGATCCAGGCGATGTTGCCCCCGCTGAGCCACAGGTCCTGGTCGTTGAACCGGATACGATCATCCGGCTGCGCCTGCGCTGTAAACACGGACAGCATCAGCAACCCGATGAGGGGAGGCAGGCAGCGAAGTGCGAATGGCTTTTTCATCATCACTCCAGCCGGATCGTGCCCGGCATCTGTAAAATCAAGGGTTCCAGCGGTAAAGGTTCGGCAGTCCGTCGGCGAAGAGGACGAAGGGGTGCTCATAGAAACGCACGAAGTCGGGAGCACTGCCGTGCCCGGCATAGGGGCCGTAGTGGTGGCCCGGTCGGTCGGCTTCGTTGGCGTTGCGCCAGACGAGTGCGTAGGCGATGCGGCGGGCCACCGGATCCCGCTCAATGGCGGCGAGGAGGCGGTTTGTCCACCAGTCTTCGTCGGGGATGCCTTCCAGGCCCGTTTCGGTGAGGGCGGCGAACTTGTCTCGTTCCTCGGCCATCTGCACGACTTTGCGCAGGTTGTCTGTCAGCCGCCCGATGCTGTCATCGCTATGGAGCGAGCCGTAATCGTCGTAGCCGAAGATGTCCACATAATCGTTGCCCGGATAGCGTTCCAGGTATTCTTCCTGCGAGGTAAAATGATCGGGCGAGTAGGCGTAGAGGAGGTTGTGCAGCCCCTTCTCGTCGCGCAGATATTCGACCGTAAAACGCCAGAGGGCTTTATAATCGTCGGGCGAAACATGGCCCCGTCCCCACCAGAACCACCCCCCTGTGTGTTCATGGAAGGGGCGAAAAATGATGGGGATGGAATTGGAACCAAGCCCGAGAAAGCCACTTTTTACTTTTAGATCTTCAACAAAGTCGGCGAAAGTGTCGAGCCAGGTTTTGTACGTCTCGTGGTTGTCGCCGCCGGGGAGGATGGTGTGGACGGCGCTGGTGGTATCCCAGGCATTGCCGCCCGAGACGGGGTTGTTCAAGTGCCAGGCTATCGTGATGACGCCACCCGCCGTGTATCCCTCCTTGATCCACCGCTTCATGTCCTCGAAGTTGACGCCGTCGATGTTGTACTCGTGGCCCAGTTCGAGGTCAGCCAGCTCCCAGCCAAAGACAGCGGGATAAGCCCCGGCAACATCTTTTACATCCGAGCGGCCTGGCTCTCGCTTCCATTTGACACCATAGGCAAGGTCATCCTGGTGACCGAAGAGCACCGCTTCGGGCGCAAGTCGCTTCAAGTTGGCATAGAGGGCCTGCGTTTGTGCGTCGGCATTCGCATCGACGAGGTTCACATCAGGCAGGTGGGCCGTCGAGGCACAGCCACTCGCCATCCAGGCTATCAGGAGGAGACATAGGGGCAGGTGCCACCGCCGAGGTAAGGTGGTAGGGAGGGGGATGCGCAGGCGTTGCCAAGTTGGTGTTAGCATGGGCCCCAGATTGATTAGATCAAGAACGGGTGGTTGGGTTTTCCTTGGAAACCGATGCAGTTCGCTCGATCACTTCGAGGCAGGCGCGGGCGTTGTGATAGGGGCACTTCCACAACCCCACCTTGTCCTCATCGTCGTAGGGCACGCCCGCTCGGGTGAGGCGGCCAAACCATTCGCCCCGGTGCTGGTCGATGACGTGTCGTTTGGTGAAGGTCCAGGCATCAAGGGCGGCGCAGAGGAAGTCTTCCTCGCCCGTCTCGTGGTAGGCATTGAGAAAGCCGACGATGGCTTCGGCCTGGGGCCACCAGTGTTTGTCGGTGTCGAGGGTGCCATCGGGTTCGGCCTCGTAGAAGAGGCCGCCATCGTCGTCCTGTCCGTGTTGGCGTGTCTGGCGGGCGAGCGTGATGGCTGTTTCTCGTACCTGAACCCGCAACGCCGGGTCGCCCAGCACATCGGCGGCTTCGAGCAACAGCCAGCTTGCCTCAATGTCGTGGCCGAAGGAGATGACATTTGACATCGGTGTCCAGTTG
>DATGCC010000999.1:0-8413 GCA_035312345.1 Rhodothermales bacterium | reverse complement strand
AGCACCGTGACCTTACCTGTGAGGCCATGGTTGACCACATCCTCGAACACCTGTCTTGTGCACGAAAGGACTCCGCCAGATAGCATTTGACGGTCGTTGATGATCCTAGCTAATGGATGTGAAAGGGCGGTTGGGCGGTTCTAAAAAAAGAGGCTACTTAACAACGCGCAGAATGAAAGAGGAACCGGCCATATTCAACCTTAGAGCAGTCGAAGTTAGAAAAACATCGCAACGCGGTTCGTCATCTAAATACGACTAGTATGCTGCATTTTCGGCGACGGGTAGACAACCAAAACGACCGCCTCCCATTAAGCTGTTAAAACTCGACCGTCGGCTCTGGGTGGTAGAACACGCTGAGGTGCTCACCTACAGCCGCGAGCCCTTGGTTTAACCAGGCCACAACATCTCCGTTGACCTGCGGCATCAATAGGGTCTGTATGCCGAGCAATGCTACGAGCCCGATCCAGTAAACCACATGCACCGTCCGCCGTGTTAGCCAATCATAAGCGACGCCAATGAGGATAAAAACGCTGCATGAGAAGACACCTGCTGGTAAGGACCAAGGGTGAAACCCACTTAAGAACATGATTAGTCGGGAGAATCCGGCTGCGAGCGGAATCGCACTGGCTACAATGATCAACCGCTTGTGCGCTTGTAACCGCTGCTTCGTAGCCATGTAAATAGCAGCCGCATAGAAAGAAACGAACAGAATCAGGTTGCACATAAACAGCGGGCCGTAGCGCAACCATACCTGAGGTTCACCGACGCGTATTGCCTCTTCTACGCGGACGGTCAGCACAAGGATACCCGTCAGCACCATCATGATCACCAGGACAATGCTGATCCGGCCCAGGGCCATGTGCAGTGCATACTTCTCTCTCCTGACAAGTAGGGCTTGGGCAGGAAATAGCAGGTACCATAGGAAGAAGGACCATCCGTGCAGATGCAAAGGAAAACCTGCGGGGGGATAAGTACCACTGAGAATGGGTCCAAAGTACGTGAACATGAATCCTGCAAAACCGGTCGCGCTGATCAGGATGGCTAGCGCCGGATAAAAAAGGCGATCCTTCTTGTATTGAGCAGTATCCATGGTGCCCTCATCTGGCCCTATTTCTGTCATCCTGAATCACGTCGGCTCGGATTACTCTCCACTATTGAGGGGGGAAATGAATCTGCCCTGAGTAGGTGTAATTTGAGAGACCGCTCGGGACATCGACGGTACCTTCGATGTCGAAGACACCCCGCAGGCCGCTGAGTTCACCTGTGCTCTCCTTGATCGTAGCATGACCGGAAAAGCTGGCCAGATTTGGGCTAACCAATTCGCCACGGTCCGCTGCCGTGATCGTGACGATACCTTCCTTTCCATCTACCATACACGCACAGGTAAGTGTGAACTTAGTGGTGAAGGTGCCGTTGGGATGGATCGACACGCTTAATTCATCCTCGAAGGAGCCGGTCAGGGTCCCATCAAGGACGCCGCGAGAAGACTGCTTTAGCATCGTGTTCGGACCCGCTAGCCGGACGTTGAGACTGGTGATCTCAGTCTGAATGACTGTTCCGCTGGCAGTATTTGAGGTGGCTGCCTTCGCGATTGATGGCGACACCTTGGGCGCAGCGGGGTGTTCTGACACCTCAAATAGTCCTGTGCTGACGGGATTATCACTGCACGCAGCGAGTACCAGTGCGAGGATGATCAGGGTGGCATAGCGCAGGTTTCTTCTGGAGTGGTTCATGGTTTCCGTATGGTTTTGTTGTGAATAGGTGGCCCCGTCCGGATCGGTTTGGCACCGTAGCGGGGCGCTGTTTAGCTGTTTTGCGTGCGTGTCGCGGATCTCGCTCATATCTCTTACCTTCTGCGAACCTGCTCCCCGCGTCACTGTATATGGCCGGGAGATACGCATCAGCACGGGCGCTTGGCGCGACAGGCATCACTTACCCCTGCGCAGAATCGAAATAAAAAGGGCAATAGGCCGCATCGGCGAAATGAGACGACCATGAAGGACGCTCTTCCACTCCACACCCAGATTGCGGCTGTGCTGGCAAGCGCTGGCAATAAAGGCAGGGACACACTCGACCAGCTGATGCCGCTCGTGTATGACCAGCTTCGGGAGATGGCGCACAGGCAACTTGCTCGCGAGTATGGAGGCCGCCCCCTACAGACGACTGCACTGGTTCACGAGGCCTATCTCAAGGTCGTTGACTACAGCAAAGTGGCCCGCCGTGGGCAGCACTATTTCTTCGCCGCTGCTTCGCGCGCCATGCGACAGGTGCTCGTCGATCATGCCCGCCGGCGAAAGGCGGACAAGCGAGGCGGCGATGCGCAGATGGTGAGCCTGTCCGAGGAATCATCAGCCATGGACGCATTCGCCGCCGACGTACTTGATCTGGACCGGGCGCTCGAACAATTACAGGAGCAAAATACCCGCCACGCGCGCGTGGTGGAATGCCGATTCTTCGGCGGGCTCAGCATAGAAGAGACAGCCGCCGCACTAGAGATTTCGCCACGCACTGTAAAATACGACTGGGCACTGGCGCGAGCATGGCTGTACGAGACATTGCACGGTCAAAACGAAACATAGCACGGCACCGTTTCACTATGGACATCGCTCCCCACGAACGATGGCAACAGATCGAGGCGTTCTTCGCTCGGGCTATTGATCTCCCGGCTGCTGAGCGCGCTGATTTCATCAATACGTGTACGGATGACCTCGCCATCTTTCACGACCTCAAGCGCCTACTGGAGGCCCATGACCGTGCCGGGGGGTTTCTCAACGAGCTTGACGCTGCAAGGGCCATCTCCCTCTTGGCATCGGAGGATGAGGAGTTGAGTGACGGGACATACATTGGACGGTATCGCATACTCCACCGTATAGGAAGCGGGGGGATGGGCGTCGTCTACCAGGCGCACGATCCGCGCCTTGACCGCTTGGTGGCGCTCAAGCTCCTTCCGCCGCACCTGAGCGCGGAAGAGGCCGCAAGGCGTCGCCTCATTGAAGAAGCAAAGGCCGCCTCTGCACTCGATCACCCTCACATCGCTACCATCTACGAAATCGGCGAGGCGGCCGGTGGTCGGCTATTTATCGCAATGGCCTTCTACAAGGGTGAGACGTTGTGGGAGTGGATCGAGCGCGGTCCTCTACCCATCGCTTCCGCCCTCAGCCTTGCTTGCATGATTGCAGATGGGCTTTCTGCAGCACACCGCCGCGGCATCGTCCATCGCGACATCAAACCTGCAAACGTGATCATCACACAGCCTGCCGCGAAGGAAGCAAGTGGCATTGCCAAGATCGTAGATTTCGGGGTGGCCAAAGGCACTGGGGCTGAGCTGACACAGGATGGTACCCGGCTCGGGACGGCCGCCTACATGAGCCCAGAGCAGACGCGCGGCGGTGCCATCGATCATCGGACAGACCTGTGGTCGCTCGGGGTGGTGCTCTATGAGATGCTCACCGGCGTAAGACCCTTCCGGGGCGAGGCTGAGGAAGCCGTAGTGTACAGCATCCGCAATGACGAGCCACCACCCATCGAGAGACTCCGGCCTGAGGTCTCGCCAGCACTCTCGTACATCGTGGATCGGTGCCTGGCTAAAGACCCCGCTGTGCGGTATGCAAGTGCCGAAGGCTTGCTTGCCGACCTTCGGTCCGAGACCCACACAAGCAGCAAGCGTGAGACACAAGCCGAGCAGGAACGCACGGGCATCGTAGTTCTCCCCTTCGTCAACATCAGTCCAGATCCAGACAACGAATACTTCAGCGACGGGCTGACAGAGGAGGTCATCTCAGACCTCTCGGGCATTCGTGCGTTGCGGGTCATTGCACGGACATCGGCGATGCGGCTCAAGGGCAGCGACAAGGACGTGCCTACCATGGCGCACGAGTTGGGTGTGCGCTACGTACTGGAAGGAAGTGTGCGGAAAGCAGGAACAGCCGTGCGCATTTCCGCACAACTCATCGATGTGCAGAGCGACATCCACCTCTGGGTGCGCAAGTTCGACGGGGCGGTGGGCGATATTTTCAAAATCCAAGAACAGGTAGCGCGGGCAATTATGGATGCACTACAGATCCACCTCTCACCTGGTGAGGCCCGGGCCTTATCTGAACAGCCTATCCCCGATGCACGCGCGTATGAATCGTACCTGCGAGCGCGCTATGAGGCATGGCACTTCTCGCGCGAGGGGCTGGACCGTGCGAAGCGTTATATAGAAACCGCGCTGGCGATCGTCGGCGACAATGAACTGCTCTACGGCACACTTGGTCACATCACCGCCATGTACCGGGAGGCCGGGATCGATCCCCACGGCGCTGCTTTGAAAGACGTTGAGGAACTAGCAGAGAAGGTTTTCGCGCTGAACCCCGACTCGGCACGCGGCCACTGGCTACGCGCCTTCATTGCATTCAGCCGAGGGAACCTCCGAGACGCTATTCGTATCGGCGAATACGCACTTGTACTCGCCCCATACGACCCGGACGCGCTTCTTCTACTCGGTTACGTTTATGGGCACGCCGGACGCAATACAGACGCGCTTGCAGTATTTCAGCGTGCCCTCGAACTCGACCCACTAACGCCACTTACCCAGGCGTTGCCCGGCTTTGTCGCCGTGATGGAGGGCCGCTTTGAGGACGCGGTGGAACCCTATCGACGTTATCATGAAATGGAGCCCGACAGCCCTTTCGGCATTGTTTTCTATGGCTGGGCGCTGGCGTACGACCGCCGCATCGACGAGGCTGTCAGCGTGCTCCATACCGCTGCTGACCGCTTTCCGAGAACGGCCTTCGGGTCGTACGCACGCGCGTTCGCTCATGCTCTACGTGGCGAGACAGACGCTGCCTTGCTTGCGATCACACCAGCCTTTGAGGCCGCCGCACATGGCAGCGAGATGTTTGCGCGCGAACTTTGCCACTGCTATGCACTGGTCGGCGAGAAAGAGAAGGCCCTGGACTGGCTGGAGCACGAGGTTGAACTCGGTATGCTGAACTACCCTTTCCTCGCCACGCACGATTGGTTCTTGGAGGCTCTCCATGACGAACCGCGATACATGGCATTAATAGCTCATGTTCGCGCTACGAGCGCTGAGTTGTCAGTATCGTAGCAGTTTCGCTTGTAAGGAAGCAATGTCTACGCATCGACTCTTCTGGGGATATCGTCGAGCCTACCTCAATCATATCCAAGGCCATACGGTCCTTATAGGACCCTGTCGGGGCCCCTATCATCGCTGCCGCGAATGCTTTTGTCCAGTCAGAATCGATGTGCAAACTGCGCATTCCCACTGACCCGTTCCCGGAGCCGATCTACGAGCTTTAACTCAACGCGTAAACCATCACCTTCATGATAGCCTAATAGCCTACCCGAATCGCCGACGCTCGATCTCTGCGGTGATTAGCTCCAGGGCCGCCTCCACGTCCCGGGTCATACGCTCGGTCGTTGGATTCTTGATGTCACGAAGTCGAGAGAGCATCGCTTGATACTCACTGGCTTTGGAGATGAGGTCCCATGTTGGACGAGTGTCCAGATCTGAGACCAGAAATGGGTTCGGCATTAACAAAATGTCTCATATCGGAGGAAATATGACACCGATTGAGATCAGGCCAACAATTGTACCACTTAACACAATAACCTGCGAGCCCCTGCCATGAAACTTATCCGACTGGACTACTACGCTCATCCAGCTCTCTCTGGATCTGGTTTTTGTACGTCTCCATCTGCTTTTTCAGGCGAATGGGGCTCTTGTACTTCTGGAGTGTGTCGCAGAGATACGAGAGGTGAGAGAGGGTGCGGCGAAGGGAAGATGTCGAGCGCACGTGAAGATCTTCGGCGATATCCATGGCTTACGACCGTATGGTGTGAGGGGATGGTTACTGCAAAAGCCTACAGCGCCTTGGTACGAAGGATTCAAAGCACTACATGTACACCATGTATGCACTGGCAATTAATTACTCATGTGTAACATAATGATGTGTTTTGTTCGGGATGCACCGAGCGCACCTATCCTGGCGCAATCAGCTATGAGAAGAAGATGCTTGCTTCTTCGATGCCTTCAGTGCAAGGCTTCGGGTGATTTCGTCATGCACCTCGCTAAGCACTTCTTGGACTTCGGGGGGCGACTCATCGCTGATGGGTCCATCAGCCTTTTGTGGCCCTGCGAGCCGAATAAGCAATTTCTCAATGTCTCGGAGCTTAGAGATGTGACGTTGCAGCCGCTCCACACTGCCTTGCTGGCCCGTCTGTACAAACATGCTCATTGGATTCCCTTGCTAAGTACGAATGGATACACCTACTACAGTAAAATGGATCGATCACGCGATTCCCGCTACGGCCTCTTAACACGCTGTGATAAAACGCACCCTACTGATATGCCGTATCGTGTCCTAAGTCACAGGCACAGTCGTAAAGATGTTGTTTAAAGACAGGACTATCACATCCGCACGACGAGCTGCCGACCAACGGTATAATCCCTGCATTAAACCGACGAGTAAAAGGAAATGATAGGTCATAAATGATCTGCCCCGCCATGACCAGCCCCGCCTAACATAGCGACCTCGCCAGTGCAGCCCTGGTCTACAACGAGGCCCTGGCCTCCGCGGTCGCCCCCGCAGTTATTTAGGCCGTGATGGACGAGCTGCCGTCTGCACTCTTCATACTGCTCTCCGTCATGCCCGAGGGTATCAACCCATGGAAGTACTACCCCACGCGGGAAGCCGCCCGGTACCTGGGCTTGGAGACCTCTAGCCTCTCGAAGATTTTGGAGTTTGAGCTCCCCTGCCATAAAGTAGGCCCTAGTCACGGCAGCATTTATTACTTCGGAATCACTATCCTGTGCTACCTCGTAGGTCTCCCTCCCGTCGATGTGCGCGCCCTCGTCGAGCCCATCCGGGAAGATCTCATCAGAGAGGCAGAGCGGCCCACAAAGGTGCAGCCGCCGCCAGGCCATGGAAAGACGTGGGTGTTGTAAACCGTACTGCTGGAGGCAGGATAGCATCAATGATCAAATTTAAGGCGGAGACCGCAACAGGCCCACTCTATGGCTTTGGTCTCACCGCAGAAAACATCGCCCTGATGTTGGAGAACCAGCCCCTCTTTATTGACCTGGCCGACATGGGCCCGTATGGCGCGGGATCACCCACTGGCAACATCGTTATTTTTTACGGCCAGGATGAAGAAGCCGTCCTCAGTGCGTTCCGGAGCGCGGGCCTTGTCACAGAAGAGACCGCGATACTGAGGCCACGTACACAAGGCGATGCCTGACCCGGACCTGCGCTCGTGTTAAACATTCATCAATCCAACCTATGCCCTACAAACGCCCAGGATCCTATGTCATGCGGATGACACTCAAGAGCAGGCCAAGGTGGGATGCTCCGCGCCATTGAGCGACTCGGCGGTGATCACATCTATATCGTTTTGCCCAAAGTTATCAGGCGGCCTCAGGACGAGCAGTTGGTTGCCGAGCGGCTGGCTGGCGGCGAGGTGCCAGCCAAGGCCCGGCGGGGTACGATCTTCTCGCTCCGACAGGTCAGAGGCATGGCGAGAGAGGTGAGACCATAAAAAAGGGTAAGCTCCCGTCAAGGAGACCTACCCCTGTCCGATGCATGGTGCCCAGACCAGTGCAGCATCCAACATGGAGGGTGTCGGATCGCCGTACAAAAACTTTAGATTTGGGTATTTTCCCGATTTGTCCTGCCGGAGATTGAGTAGTCTGAGACCAGTATAGACGGGGTGAAATGTGCGCTGGTGACGAGCAATGTGGACAGGGTATGTTTGTGAGTCGATCATCTCTTCCTTTTTACGTAAACTGTAAGGCGCGATGACATAAGGCTCGGGAAGGGAGTGGGGCATGCCGATTGAACATCAAATCTATGAAGAGTACCGCCTCATTCACGAACGAATCTGGGGGCATGTTACTGCCCAAGACCTAGTGGCTTATGCGAGGGTAATATGGGCCGATGAGGCCTATGATAAATTATTCGATGGATTCATCGATTTCACGGGGGCCGAGCTCGACATGAACTCAAGGGATTTCCTGGCCATTTCTGAATTCCTCATCGCGTCTCCCGACGCAAATGATGGCCGACTGGCTATCCTTGCTAGCACACCGACCGAGGCGGCTTTTAGTTTTGTGCTACATGCGAAGTTGAAGATGAAGAAGGAGTTGGCCGTTTTTACGTCCTGGGAGTCAGTGCGGGAGTTTTTAGACTTGCCCCCTTCTGTGATGGAAAATCTTACCGTCAAAACGGGTACACGATAATTTTGTACAAGAAGAGGGTCCTAAGGCAACCATTTTTGACACGAGGAAAAAATGTGGGACGATATAGGGACGAGTCTTCTGCAGAAGGGTGCAGGACGGTGCAGTGAAAACGGGCAAAAAAGGATAAAATGGGGGCATAAAACCGTTATTGGATAACGAAAAAGCCCTCATTAA
>DATGCC010000998.1:0-2221 GCA_035312345.1 Rhodothermales bacterium | reverse complement strand
GCAGGTTGCAATGTTGGTCAGATCCAGCGCCACCGCCGCACGATCATCCGCTTTCTGCGACAATGCCAGGTTCTTCTCCAACTCAGCCAGTGCCAGGTCCATGTGGCCTTCATCCACATACGTCACGGCTTTGGCCCAATGAACACCGGAACGTATTCCATCATGAGGCGCTATCTGGAACAACGTGTCCAGGCGACGCCGGGCTTCAGCATGGCGATTCAAAAGAATCAGGTTGGCGGCCACGCCAATTTGTGCAGAGGGAAAAAGCGGCTCTCGGGCGAGCGTTTCTTCGTAATACGCGATGGACGCCTCATGCCGCCCCTGGCTCAACAGCAACTCGGCGTACGAATCATAAGCATTCGGATTGTCGGGGTTCAGGTCAATGGCCGTTTGGAAGGCGCGCTCTGCGTCCTCCTCTCGCCCCAACGACCGGAGACTGTAGCCTAATGTATTGTAGGCGGGCACGAACGCCGGGTTGAGACGGGTCACCTCTGTCAAGATCTCAGCAGCCTGCTGGTCGTCGTTGCCGAAATGAAAGAGCGCCAGCCGGTAGCGGATTCGTTCGTCATCTGGGAACTGCTCGACCATCGATTCTAAGATCTCCCGCTGGTGTTCCCGGTCACCTGCCAAAGCAGCCTGCAAGGCCTCGAAGTGCAACTGCTCGCCTTCTGATAACGACGCCGTTTCCAACACCTCCTGAAGCCGAGCCAGGACCTCGCGGGACGCTTTGAAGGTGGGAGCCACGCTCCGCAGGGCATCCAGGGCCATGGCGAAGGTAGGGTCCAGGTCCAGCGCCTTTTCGAGCAAGGGCCGTGCGGATTCCGGCTGAGACATCTCCTGGTACTGGCGTGCTTGAAGGTATAAGGCCCGCGCTTCCTCAGAGGTGGTCGTGATAGCCATGCGGTGCGTCTGTTGCTCCTGCGCAGTGACCGTGCTGCTTAGTACAATGGCTAGCACCATGGCTATTAACAAGCCCCAGAAGCGTATTGTTATGTTGCGAGGTAGCTGCTTTTCTCTGTGGGCACCATGTTCGGTCCTGTCCATTTCCCCTCTCCCGTTTTGTTAGGGTGTATGCCAGCCGCATTGCGGGTGACCAGGAGTTATTAGTATACCCCGCAGGGGTGGGACAGACTGGACAGGATGGTGGATAAATCAGCCGTACACAGTGCAATTAAGGAAAAAAGGGTGGTACTGTAAAAATGGGATACTGCCCTACGAAAAAGGCGGCGGGCCCAAAGTGGATCTCTCCCGCAACCTGCTACTTGATGCGCCTTTCACCACCTATCAGCCCATCCTCGAATGCCTATCGCCCAAGGACCAGATGAAGCCCCAGCCCTACTACGGAAGGGGCATCAAGTGGGAGAACCAGCACACCGAAGCCCTGCTGATTTACGATGCAAAACGCAAAATGAAGGCGAAAAAGCGACCCTGGCCGCTTCCGTGGCAGCATGTAGGCCGCGTAGAGACGCGCCTCTTTGGTAAAGCCAAGTGCAGTTCTGTGCTGGGCATGACGCGGCTCTCAGAACTCTGCAACCGCTATGACGACATGCCGGGGGTGTTTCGCGCTCAGATGATTGGGCACCGGCTCGCCAACTCAGAGGACGCGGCTGTAGCAGCCCTTCATCTTGCAACGATCCCTAATGATCGTCACGGTCATTGCCAAAGGACACCAACACATCGCCGAAGCACGTGTTAATGAAGCGCGCCTTGTTGCCCCTCACCCTGACCGGAGACAAAAACTTGACGTTTTGGAAGATAGCCTTGTTGCCGTTGACTGTCACGTCGCCAGCGATGGTGGTCCAGTCGTCGGAGGCACAACTTACATCGGCTACCCCGATTACAGCAACCTTGTTACCGTCAATCGTCAGGTCTTGATCAAACAGACCAGGGCCGAGACCGATCTCGATATTGTTCTCCGTGATACGCTCAGGCAGGAAGCCCTCCTCCAGCGGGTCGATGCGCCGGAGTACGGAGATGGTGAGGGCATTGGTATCGGCTCCAATAAGGATTTCGATCAACTCGTCGGCAAAGACATCATCCAAGACAATGATGCCCGTAAGCCCCTCGTCGACCAGTTCTATAGCAATGACGACCTCTTCACCGAGAGGAACATCTGAGATGAAGAAGGTGCATTCGTCGTCTTCCAGAAACGCAACCGTGGCCAGTACATCGTTGATCGTGATGATCGCTTCAGGGCACACCACCTCCGTCTTCCCGGCGG
>DATGCC010000997.1:0-4006 GCA_035312345.1 Rhodothermales bacterium | reverse complement strand
TCAATGTCGCGGATGCGCTGGCGGAAGGTCTGGCGTGCAGTAAGCACGGCCCGGCGTCCGAAATCGGTGATGGTAACTTCGGTAGCCACCTCCTCGCCCACCTCAAAGTCTTCGTCGATCTCTTGGGCGGCATCCACCTCGATCTGCGTGACCGGGTCCTCCAGGTTATAGTTCTCCACGACCTCCTGGACATGGATGATCTGCACGTCGCCGTGGTCCGGGTTCAGAATGATATCAAAGGAATCATCAGCCCCGTACCGTTTCCGGATCATGGCCCGAATGACGTCTTCTACGATGAGCTGAAGCGCATCGCGGTCAATATCCTTTTCGCGCGCAATTTCGGCGAAAGATGATACAAGGTCGTTGCTATGCATATAGTTTTAGCCTTTGAGCCCACCCGGAGGAAGGCATCGTTCTATTCAATCATGGCCGAGCGGATTACCAGGGCAATCGCACTTTGGCCCACACGATGTCGTCGAAAGCAATGGGGCGTCGCTCTGTTTTCTGTTGCTTTTTTTTCTTGGTTGTAATGTCGAGTTCGATGCCGTCATCGTCCACCGCCACGAGTTCACCCGTGGCTTCGGTCTCGCCATCGCCTTCGGGTTTGCGGTAGTGAACGAGCAGCGTACGCCCGATGTTTTTCTTGTACTGCCTGCGCAACCGAAGAGGTCTGTCGATACCCGGCGACGAGACGTTGAGGCTGTAGTTGCCGCCCATCACCTCTTCGGTATCGAGCAAAAAACCCAGATCCCGGCTGATGCGGGCCATGTCATCCACCCCAATGCCCCCATCGCTATCAAGGTAGACGTTGACCACGCGGGATCCTTTTGTGCCACGCACATCCAGTTCAACAAGAAAGTGCGGCGTCCCGGCCAGCACCTCCTCTACCAGCGCGCCCACCTTGTCGGAAAGCATCGAAGCGGGTGCGGTATGTACAGTCTTTGTCATCGTCGGTACGAAGCGTCCCTCGCGGGGTTGTATGTTGTAAAAGGCGCTCATCCCACAAGGAACGAGCGCCGGTACTGCCGTTGGAATGAAGCCAACTATGGCATCACGCCAACAAAAAAGGGCGGCTTGCGGCCCCCCTCCTCTCAGCCTGAAAGATACGCCTACGAGAGACGCTTTCGCAAACCTGAGCGAACTAATGATTCCTAAACGCGACCTCCTACGGGATGTTTCCGCTACTCCCCATCGATCGATGGGGTCTTTGTAGCAGCTTCGTTCGATTCCTTTGGGATCCCCCTCGGGTAACCAATAATGCAATGAATAGCCCTAAGCACGCATCTCACTTACTATCCCCGAAGCCATGTATATCTCTTTACGCTATGCACTCCTCTTCCTGATTTTCCTTTTCGCCGGATGTGCTTCGACGCGCACAGACACCGCCGCCCCATCTGCCGATGCTGTCGCTGTCACCCAGAGCATCGCTAGCTTCGCCAAGTACATGGAGGGCGAAGGCGTGGCAATGCGGCTGAACGGGCTCCCCGAGCAACCTTATACGGCTACGGATGCTCAGCGGTATGCCGTTGGTGGCGATGAAAGCCTCGGCGGCCGCATGGAGGTGTACAAGTTCGCCTCGCACTCTGAGGCCCGGCAGGCGATTGGGCGGTTCGAGATAGAACGAGGGGGAGCGCCTAACATTGACTTCTATGTGCAGGACAGGCTCGTGGTAGTCTATTATGGCAACGACCGAGAGGTCAACGATGCCCTGACCGCCGTGCTACGCCCCATCTAGTTCTTATTCTTGTTCCTCTAACGCTAAGGCAGAGAAAAACGACTCCAGGCGGTTCATAAAGGTATGCGCCTCCTCAGGAAGAGAGCTTCCTTTCATTATCGAGACGGTCGTGCTGATGCCGCTGGGCCACGGCGTATACTTTACAATGACAGATCCTGCCCCGGCTGTTGGATTGTCCTGGGGAAGCAATGCTGGAAAATCAAAGAATCCCGTCTCTTCCAAGAGTTCGTACAGATCATTCATTTGTGATGGGGAAAGCGTGTATTGTGCGCTTTCCCGGAGTTCGCCACTACCCCCCACCTCATAGTGGGTAAGTGCGCCCGTTCGAGCGACTTCGATCTGGTAGCCGCAATCCGGGACCATTGCACAGTCCAGGCCTTTGTGGACGCGGTATTCGAGTGAAAACGAAGGGGTCATTTGGGCCGGCGGGCTCCCCGCTTTACACGCCATCAACAAAAGCACCAGGGACAGAACCAACGCGGAGCGAACAAAAGAGGCAAGTAGGATACGCATGGAACTACGCTGTTGGTAGGACATGGGCGTTCGAATACAGGAACCTGCACCATTGATCCCCGGACATAGCTGCATTATAATAAAGGTACTTGATTCTCCTGGATCTCCAACCAGAATAACACAGAAATAAAATGAAAATTCCCCAACGCTACCTGACCGTGCTCGGTATTTTTAGTGGTTGTCTGATCCTCTTGTGGGGTGTACATATGTTTACCTCCCAACACGACGAGGCTGTTGTCGGAGACATGTTTGACCTCCAGGAGATAGAAAACGAAGAGAAACGGGGTCCTACGGATCCAGATGAGGCGATCGCCCTTCGCTTTTTCCAGACAAAGGATCCCGCTACGGATACGGTGCCCTTAGAACGTCTGTGGGCCGCCAACCGGGCCGCTGAGAGGTCGGCCCGCCTTCCCATCGCGAATGGGTTGCTGACGAACGTGACCGAACGTGGGCCAAGCACCATCGGCGGACGGACACGCGCCGTCCTCTGGGATCCCGATGTAAACAATAAGGTCTGGGCAGGTGGCGTATCGGGTGGTTTATGGTTCACCAGCGACATTACTTCCGACGGCACTTCCTGGATCAAAGTCGATGATTTCTGGGACAACCTGGCAGTCTCAACGATGGCTTTTGATCCTACCACCAGTGGAGCCAGCCGGACGTACTATGTAGGTACCGGCGAAGGGTTCTTTAACATCGATGCCGTGCGTGGAGCAGGCATTTTCAAATCGACGGACGCTGGAAACAACTGGGATCTGCTCCCGAGCACAGAGAACAGCTCGTTTCATCATGTGCAAAAGATCGTTGTGACCAGTACCGGCGTGGTGCTGGCTGCCACGCGGGATGGCATCCAGCGCTCGACCAACAGCGGTACTTCGTGGACCAAAGTATTGGGAAACGGGATCGGCTCACCCAGTGCAGGGCTCGTTGATAATGCTGCCGACCTCGAAATAGACGGGAATGGCGATATTTATGCGGGATTGGGCCTTGTCTTCGGAGGATGTGATGGGGTCTACAAATCGACCAACGGCGGCGTGAATTGGACCAAACAAAGTTTGCCAGGCGGATGCGACTATGGCCGCATCGAGATTGCCACATCCCCATTATCCGCCGACACCATTTACGTAGCGACGCAAAACAGTAACCTCGCCAACCCCGCCGTCAATCACATTTTTAAAACGACAAACGGGGGGACGAGTTGGACGAGTCCGGGTGCGGCACCGGCTGCAGGCGGCCAGGCGTGGTACGATTTGATCCTGTCCGTAGACCCCAATAATGCCACTCATGTCTACCTGGGCGTAGTTACTCTATGGCGCTCTACGACGGGTGCTGCCAGTTGGTCACAGATCAACGGCACGGGCATCCACGTCGATCACCACGCCATCACATACAAACCCGGTAGCTCGGACGAGGTGGTCTTTGGCAATGACGGGGGTGTCTATTACACAACCAACGCTGCTTCCAAAAACGGGAGTGCTGTGCCTACTGTCATTGACCGCAACGATGATTATAACGTCACGCAGTACTACGGCGGCGACATCCACCCGACGAGTGGATCCAACGTCATGATTGGTGGCACCCAGGACAACAGCACCCACCGGTTTAGCAGTCCTGGCATCGGTCCGGTGACGTCACCCAGTCCGCTCAACTGCTGTGATGGCGGCTTTGCCTTCATCGACCAGACCAATCCCAACATCGTGGTTGGCAGTATCCAGAATGGAGCATTTTTCCGGAGTACCAATGGGGGCGTCTCCTTCT
>DATGCC010000996.1:0-2558 GCA_035312345.1 Rhodothermales bacterium | reverse complement strand
TCTTGGCTTTGGCTTCCATACCCGGTGGCAGCGTTGGCTTTTTTGCCTTCGGCTCCATGCCCGGAGGTAACGTTGGTTTCTTCGCCTTCTTCTCCAATTCCGGCGGAAGAGTAGGCTTTTTGGCTTTCTTCTGAAGCTCCGGCGGAAGCGCAGGCTTCTTGCCTTTGGGCTGCTTATCGTCGTTGTGCTGCTTGTCGTCAGCCATAATTATACTCGGTAATACGCAGGAGAAAAATGTGCCTTACTGATTTACGCGCTGGTCAGGATCTCGTCGATTTTGGCAACGATCTCGCTGCTGCGGAAGGGCTGGCCCTGTATCTTGTTGAGCGGGATAAAGGGCAACAGGAAGAGGTCGCGCAGCAGGCGAACAAGTTGGCCGTTGTTCAACTCGGGCACGAGCAGGTGGTCGAATCGGCTGAAGATCTCGCCCAGGTCGGACGGGAACGGGTTGAGGTGGCGCAGGTGGATGCTGCTCACGCTTTGCCCGTTCAGCCGCGCCCGGTCCACTGCCGTCTCGATGGCTCCTTTCGTCGAGCCCCAGCCCACGATCAGCAGGTCGCCACTTTCGTCGCCGTGGATGTTGGTTGGCGGGATGTCCTGCACCACGCGCTCCACTTTGGCAGCGCGCAGCTTGGTCATCTTCTCGTGGTTGAGCGGATCGTAGGAGACGTTGCCGGTCTCGTCCTGCTTTTCCAGGCCGCCCAGCCGGTGTTCGAGGCCGGGCGTGCCCGGCTTGGCCCACGGACGCGCCAGTGTTTTCTCGTCGCGCACATAGGGCAGGAAGACTTTCTCGCCGTCTACCTCGCGGTTGGTTTCAGTGGCAAACGTGGCTTTGAAGCGCGGCAGATCGTCCAGGTTGGGCAGCTTCCACGGCTCCGAGCCGTTGCCCAGGTAACCATCGGCCAGGAAGATGACGGGTGTCATGTAGGTGACCGCAATGCGGCAGGCTTCGTAGGCGGCGAAGAAGCAATCGCCTGGTGTAGAGGCCGCGACGATGGGAAGCGGCGCTTCGCCATTACGTCCGTACATCGCCTGCATCAGGTCGCTCTGCTCGGTCTTTGTGGGCAGGCCCGTCGACGGGCCGCCGCGCTGCATGTTCACCACCACTATTGGCAACTCGGTCATCAGCGCCAGCCCGATGGCTTCGGCTTTGAGCGCCACGCCGGGGCCGCTGGTCCCACAGATGCCAAGGTTACCGCCAAAGCTCGCCCCGATGGTTGAACCCACGGCGGCGATCTCGTCCTCGGCCTGGAACGTCATCACACCGAATTGCTTCAGGCGGCTCAGTTCGTGCAGCAGATCCGAGGCAGGCGTGATGGGATAAGAGCCGTAAAACAGCGGCAGCCCGCTGGCTTGACTCGCTGCTACCAGCCCCAGCGCTACGGCTTCAGCCCCCCGGATAGCGCGGTAGGTACCCGCTTCCAGTTCGGCCGGGCGCACCTCGTAGCGAACGATGAAATCCTCCGTCGTCTCGCCGTAGTGAAAACCCTTTTTCAGCAGATGGATGTTGGCATCAAGGATGTCCGGCTTCTTGGCAAACTTGCTCTCCAGCCACTCAATGGCGGGTTCTACCGGACGCGAGTAGAGCCAGAGCGAGAGACCAAGCGCAAACATGTTCTTGCTGCGATCGATTTGCTTCTTGTCCAGTCCGCTGTCTTTCAGCGCCTCGTGCGTGAGCTTGTTCAACTCGACCTCGAAGAGTTGGTACTCTTTGAGCGAGCCATCTTCGAGCGGGTTGTGGTCGTACCCGGCCAGGTCCAGGTCGCGCTTCGTGAAAGCATTGGCGTTGACCATCACCGCCCCACCGCGCCGCACCCGGCCCAGGTTGACTTTCAGCGCGGCCGGATTCATCGCGATCAGCAGATCCACCTCGTCGCCAGGCGTGCGGATGTTGACCGAGCCGAAGTGAAGCTGGAAGCCGCTGACGCCATAGGTCGTCCCGGCGGGCGCACGAATTTCGGCGGGGAAGTCGGGCAGCGTAGCGAGGTCGTTCTGGGCGAAAGCCGTCGCCAGGGTAAACTGCGACCCCGTAAGCTGCATCCCGTCGCCGGAGTCTCCGGCAAAAAGAATGGTCGCTTCGGGGATGGACTGAACGGTTTTTTCAGGGGACTGAACAGACATAAGCAAACGGGTGCCAGTGCGAAGAACAGGATGTCGTCCTACAAATAGCAAGCAATGACGGGAGAATCCCGCTAAATAGCAATGGCTGCAACGCAGGATGGCGAGGCTTGATTCCGGGGAGCGAAGGGCAGAGCGCGGAGGGTAAAGAAATCTTTCTCCTAAAAACGGTCGCTCTCCGCCTTCCGCCCCTCACCCTCCGCAATACCGGAACAGCCCTCTTTCGGTAATGGTAAACTTCTTTTCTACGGTCGGACGCCTTATCCTTATAGCTGCCTCCCCCGCCATGCCTGTCCCGTTCAGCACGCTTTTCAAGAAGGCCGGCCCGGTCATCGCCATGGTTCACACGGGGCCGAGTCCGGGGATGCCGGGGTTTATGTGTGTACGAAGCGCTGTGGAGCGGGCCGTAGCCGAGACCGAAGTGTACCTGCGGGCGGGTG
>DATGCC010000995.1:0-14144 GCA_035312345.1 Rhodothermales bacterium | reverse complement strand
CCGTTCTTGTACCTGCTTATCGTTTGCAAGCACACGCGCTTGTCGCTCGGCTTCGTCTATGGAGAGGAGGCCATCAAAATCGCGAACGATTTCCTGATACCGGCGTAGCGCATCCACGGGGCGGTGCTCCTGTTCTAGCATGTGGGCCTCTTGCAAGGCAGCGGCGTAGAGGGCCTTAAGCCAGGCACTTGAATACTCGGCAAAACCACTGCGAACAGCTTGTAGCTCCATCCATTCCACCGCTGCCTCAGCCAGCGCTTTGGGCGGCCAGCTATGCCTTCCTTCAAACGGGACAAAGCGATGCGGCAGGGGCGAGTCGTCCAGGGCCCAGTGCCGTCGCCAGGCGTTGTAGAAGTTGAAATCGCGCATCCCCGCCGTGCCGAAATAGGCCACCGGTCGTTGCATCTGCATCGGGGCCTGGACGGAGGGGTAGTGCGGCGAGAAGCCATCCCCCACGCCGATGATACCGGCCAGGTGGCCATCCAGGCTGGCTGCTGCAAACCAGGCATAATGCGCCGTGCCCGAAAAGCCTGCCAGGTAGAGCCGCGCTGGATCGATGATAAACCGAAGTTGCGCATCCTGGAGCATGGCGTTGAGCGCCCGTTCGTTGACTGCAAAAGCCGAGTCGGCATCGCTCAGCGTCTCGTATGAACTCATCAGCATATAGCCGTATCGCTCGGCTACATCCTGGAACAGCGAAAGCGGTGTCATCGCACGGCCCCGCGGGTCCATTAAAAAAAGAACCGGCGGTGGCTGATCCGCGGAATAGTTTGTTGGGATGTAAAGCGCATAATGCTGAGAGGTATCGGAGGCAGCCACCAGTTGCTCCACGGGTTCCCCGACCGGGATCCGCAGCGCATCGCCAGCCGGTTGGGCCTGCAAGGCCGTAGGCCAAAGGATAAAAG
Source organism: Rhodothermales bacterium (assembly GCA_035312345.1). Taxonomy (GTDB): domain Bacteria; phylum Bacteroidota; class Rhodothermia; order Rhodothermales; family DATGCC01; genus DATGCC01. The sequence continues at coordinate 13,239 of DATGCC010000995.1, read as the reverse complement.
CAAGAAGGAGATAGACTAGCCGGTGCAGTTTGTACAGGCGCATGGGTTTCTGCATCAGGAAGGTGTTGTTCTCCAACCTACTGGAAACAAGAACGCTGCGCATCAGGGAAAACTGTGGAATAGCTGAAGAAAACCTACAGATGAGGGTATGCTGACAGTTGTTACTTTTCTGTATGTCGCAACATTATTTGTTTAAACGAGTAATTACTTGAAAACACCCATCAACATCCATCCAACCATATAGGAGGAAGCTCTTATGGAAACCATAACGATCGAAACTGCTCTGGCCACCTTCACCGTCGATCCGGCTCACTCGGAAGTCGGCTTTCAGGTGCGGCACCTTGGCTTCAGCCGCGTGCGCGGTTATTTTGGCGAGTACGAGGCGACGATTCACCTCGACCCCGACCAACTCTCGACGCTACAGGTAGAGGCCACCATCCAGGCTGATTCTATCTCGACGGGCGACGAAAAACGCGACAACCACCTGCGCTCCGAAGATTTCTTCGAAGTAGAAACCTATCCCGAACTGACCTTCGAGAGCACCGGCGTCCAAAATGTCAGCGCGGACTCGTTTGAGTTGACAGGCGACCTGACCATACACGGTGTGACGAAGCCAGTCACGCTGCAAGGCACGTATCTCGGCGCAGGGCAGGATCCGTGGGGCGGCCAGCGCGTCGGCTTTGAGGCCAGCACAAAGATCAACCGCAAGGACTTCGGCCTGAACTGGAACACCGTCCTTGAAACCGGTGGCGTGCTCGTCAGCGAAGAGGTCGAAATTCTGCTCGATGTCCAGGCCGTGCGTCAGGACGACTAAAACGGCACGGCGGCGCGGATACGGTAGTAGATTTCGTAGTCTTCATCCGTTCCGAAAACCTTGGCTGGCTGCGCAATGCCCAGCGCGTGGCCAAAGGTGAGAAAGCCGCCTACCGTAATGGTATTTTTTAGCTCTATGCCTACGCCGAGCCGTTCTGCGCGCTCGGCGTAGGCGTTTTTACGCCATATCATGCCTGCATCGGCAAAGGCGGCAAGGCTGGTGCTGCCCAGCGAGATGAGGCCGAGAATTTCTGTCTGTAGATCCGGCAAGAAAGGCACGCGGTACTCGGCAGAACCGAACAGCACGTAATCTCCTACAGCAAAGCGCCGGTACCCGCGCACCCGGTCGCTGTCTCCCAGATAGACTGGCACAAAGCCGGGCAATTCAGCAGTAACCGGGTCATGGCGCGGGAAGCCAATGTAATTCTGCGGGAAGGGAGTGCCTGTCTGCCCCTGTGCCCGTCCATACAGATACAGCCGGTGAAGTCCCAGCATGCGAAAGACGCCGAAGACCTGCACATCGCCCCGCACAAAGTCGGTGTCGGCTCCAAGCAGGCTTGCCGCGCCCAGCAGCCGCAGGCGCAGGCCCGTGCCATCGAGCGGGTGGATGACGTTGTCTCGATACGGACGCTGTTCTTTTCGCGTAAAGGTGAGTTGGAGATCTGCCTGTTGGCCAGAGGCAGGGAAAGGCAAGTCACGCAGTTCGACGAAGTCTTCCGGGTTCAATGGGTCAGCATCCACATAGCGCAGCCGCACACCGAAGCGTTCTGCCACATAGGGCTGATCCGACCAATCCAGCGGCCAGGAGGCTGAGACCTCACCGCCGAGGGTTTCTTCCACCAGCACCTCGTTTCCATAATAGCGGACTGCGCCGGGAAAGCGATATAGACTGAGCCCCAGAGTCGGGTATAGCTGGTTGTTGAGGTACGAACCCAGGACGAAACTCTCGTCGAGATCTGCCACCGACACGCCTGCTCCGAGCGCAAAGATGTGTTTTCCCAGCGGCTCCGTCCACGCCGTCAGCCCGAAGATGCCATAATCGTCCTTGGCGAAGGCGTAGGGGATAATACCGGAGATCACATGCGTCAGGTTGTGCCACGAACGATACCGATAGCGTCGGGTGATCAGCGTCGAATCAGGCGGGAGGGCGGTGGGTATCTGTTGCGGGGGGCGGTGGTGTGTCCAGGCGGCGTAGGCTGGGGGCACTTGCAGCGGCGCGGCTGTTACACTTCGGGTGGCGTCAACAGCATAGGCCTGGTCTCGTGTTTTCGTTGTGTTTGAGATGAGGATGAGTTGACCAGAAGCGTGCATCGAATCTGCTGGCAACCAGTCCTGCGACCACGCGCCCTGCACCACATTGGTCACGCGGCGATGGGTGCCATCGGTCAGGTCGGCGACGAAGACATTCGGCACTTCATCCCGCAGCGAGGTATAGGCTACGTGTGTGCCATCGGGACTCCACACAGGTTGCCGGTCATCGTATTTGCCATCAGTAATTGGTTGTAGTGTGGTCGCTGCCAGGTTCAGCACCACAAGGTCACGGGTACTGTCGGGCGCAATGCGGGCGAAGACAAGCCGCTCCTCGGTGGGATGCCAGCGGAGCGAAGCTAGCTGGATGTCTTCGCTGAAGGTAGTGAGGGGTGTTTCGGTATCTGCATCCAGATCCAGCAGAAAGATGTTGTCAGTGCCGCCTTCAGAGCCAATGAAGGCGAGGCGGGTGCCATCTGGAGAAAAGGTAGGCGAAACGGCCCGTCGGCTGTGCGTGAGGCGGCGCAGATTATTGCCATCGGCATCCACGAGGTACAGATCGTTCAGCAGCGATCCGTAACGCCCGCGAGTCGTTCGAGCAAAAGCCAATTGCTTGCTGTCTGGGCTCCACGCGACGGGAGTTTTAATAGAGCCTTCCGCTGCAATTCGCACTTCGTCGGTTTCGAGATCTGTCACAAAAAGCCGACGCACCGGGCGGATCAAGGTTGGGAGTGCCACTACCGCTAGCCGCGAGGTGTCTGGGCTATATTGTACATCGTAGAGGTATTGCCCCGGCGTGCTCAGCGGATTGGTGCCGAGCGAGTCAATGGTGTTCATCTGCCCGGCCAGCGTGTTGTAATAGACGTTGATGTGCCGTCGCCACCGGTCGTAGAAATCGCGGTAGGAATCGCCCGTTGCCTTTTTGAAAGCGCTATAGAAATCGTGGACGCGGAGGAGGCCGAAGAACCGGCGATCCCGTTTGGCAAGCAACTTCGTCAGTGTCGAGTCGCCGTATTGTTCGGCGAAGAAACGGACCTGCGCGTTGCCCACGGCATACCGCAGCCGCCCGTTCCACGCCGATTGCCCGTCATCATAGGAGAGCCGGTCGTCCAAAACAGCCGTGCGGAGCCAGCGGTCGCCGCGCTGGGCATCCCACGTTTCTGTCTCGTATTGGGCCAGCCCTTCCGTCCAGAAACTGGGTGTCGGGTTGCCGAAAACATAGTTGATCCAGCGCGGCGGTGAGGCCACAGCCCGGTAATGGAAGATGTGCGCCAGCTCGTGCGCGACGACCTTCCGCAGCCATTTCTCGCGTCCCGTCCAGGTAGAGGCCCACTCGCTCGGGTGGACCCAGATGTTCGTAATGCCACCGCCCAGCGGCATTGCAAACCCATTGGCGATCTCGTCTTCATCCGACAAATAGATGCGGATCTTATGGTCGAACGTCACGCCGATATTGTGCGAGAGTGCGTCATAACTCACCTCGGCGATAGGGGCCACCTCGCTTTCGATGCCCGCCAGCCGCTGCGGATACATGATCTCGAAATGTGCCGTCTCTGCAACCTGCCACTTCAGTTCAGGATGGTTGCGCCCGTTGACCACCTTGAAGCCCTGGGTATGAGCATCAGTGGTTTCAAGAAGCACAACAGCCAGCAACGCCAGCAAGCGGAAAAGGTACGAGGCAGACATAGGAGAACAACTCTTCGCGTTTGGGATGTGCCCAGATTACGGGCTGTCCACGAGAAACGAAAGCCTCCTATCGCTCCCTCATTTTCAGGTAATCCGCCACATGATGTCGGTGTCGATGTAGGGCTCCGCGTTCCGGTATTGTTCGGTGAGATCGATTTTGCGTCGCAGCAGATCGCCCAGATTGTCGCCGTAGACGAAGCTCGTTTCGCCCACATCAGAGACCAGGATGAGTTCGTGGTCCGTCGTTTCCCAGAGGTCAAGCAGGTCGTGGGTGTTGGCAAGGTCGCGGTCGATCATGTCCTGTATATAGGCGAGTTGGTCTGCTTTTTCTGCTTCGTCGTCCGTATTCAAATAGCCATGCACGCCACCGACCCACGCGCAGGTGTTGCGCTGCGTCGTGGTCCAGCAGCGCAGCACCCGGATGCGGTCGCGGAGGTCAGCGAACACCGCCTGTGCGTCGCCTTCTGTTTCCTCGGCAAGCGTTGTAGCGCGTTCCAGCGCGGCATCGAGGCGGGGCAGGGCATTGTTGTCGAAATGACCGGCCATGCGGCGTCCATCTTCTTGCGGGATCAGGTCGAACAGGACGTCTTTGCCCAGGTCGTTGATATTCGGGTTGTTGGCCGTGCTGACAAGGTAGCGTTCGTAGTATGTCCGGTCCTCCAGCGGAATGGCTTCCAGGTTGGGAATCAGCGGGCGCACCCATGTCCGCAGCCACACAAAGCCGAAGAAGCTGTATAGCGGCACAATGGGGAAATAGGAGACGGCTTCTTCCGTTGCATCCCACAGATCCACCAACTCCTTCGCATGATCCGCTCCTGCCCACTTCGTTGCGAGTTGATGGACCACATCATCAATGGAAATCTCCGGCGTCAACTGAGCGGCACGGATGACTTCGGGATGCGGCCAGTAGGGTGTTTTCTCGGTGTTAAGCAGGCCACCAAACGCACTGACTTGGCGGGCATCCATCTCGCGCAAAGCCATCAGTTTTTTGTGCAGCATCCGGGGGAATGGAATACCCAGGAGCGGCTCCATGTTGAAGCTTGACGACGCCGAATACGTGATCTTAGGCTCGAAGCCCTTGGCGCGCCAGTCTTTCAGTATGTCCTTTTCGGCCTCGTCCATTGAAGTATGCATAATGGTGCCGCCCACGCTTGTCTGTTCCTCATAACGCGGGTGCGAATAAGGCACCTCATAGCCGCGTACCATCAGCGAGGGGGCTTCCACTGTCAGGCCATCGCCCATGCCTGCGAGGATGATGTCGTGCTCGTCTTTGAACGGCTCTACGCGCAGAGAGACTTCAAAGTCGGGATTGGTTTCTGCAGCGGTGTCGCGCATCAGCCGGAGCCAGCGAATGGCGCTGGTACCTGCGGCCTGGGCAATCTGCTCGTGGCTCCGCCATTCGCGGATCATGTACGGCCCGCCGTTGCGCCCAACGTAGAGCGACCCCGTGTGCTCAAACCCTGCGCCGCTGTCGTTGGTCCAGACGGAGAGGTAGGCGAGGTCGGGCACTTCCTGCATCAGGTTGTCCATCAACTCGCGGTAGTGCTCACGGGCCACGGGATGGTCCTGCGCCAGCGTGTAGCGCGGCATGTGCGAGCGAAAGGGATGATCGATGCGGGCACCGCGCAACGTCGGGTAGCGCTGGTAGAACCGCTCGGGCAGGCTGCGTGGCTCGAAGCAGAGCAGGCCCGGTTTAAGACCATACTTGTGTCCCAGCGCCGCCATCTTTTTCAGCCGCTGCAGGTTGGCTTCCTGATATTCGATATCATACAACCCCTGTGTCAGCTTGCTATCGACGAACTGCATCAGGCCAGGGCAATACGTGTAGAACTGGTTGTAGTACTCACTCGGTACGCCCGGCTCGTGGGGTGTGTGCGATGCCAAACCATTTACTTCGAGATGCGTGAAGCCACTTCGTGCAAGATGTTCAATATAAGCTTCGGGATCGAAGTTGCGCGTTGTGCGAGCCACCTGTGTCAACACCGAATCGAACAAGATGCGGTTCCAGGAGAAACTGGCCTCCAGCAACCATCCATCTTCGAGTTGTTCGTACTGAGCCTCGGTCAAGCCATCCGCCAGCAGATGCACCAGAGCATAGAGCAGGGCCGGTTCCGAGGCGGTGATTTCGCCCTTTCCTTCCGATGTGATGCGTGCCCACAGCCAGGGACGATCTGTATCGGAAGGCGTATCCGCCAGCGACCACGGCGCACCAGCGAGACTTACGTTAAGTCCATCGCCGGGTTCATCGGTAGCAGAGGCTGTGGTGCCAAGCAGATCAGCGAGAGTGTTGGCTGCTGTGGTATTGACAGGATGGCTGTTTGCAGGAAAGGAAATGGACCGGGTCGCATGGAAGCGATGAGCAAGAGGTGTAGACATCGGTAGGCGAGAGAAATAGGGGTGAACAGGAAGCGCTTTTCTGGCCGAAGCCATTGCAAACGAATGTAGGAATTTGTACCGTTTTATAATAGATATATTGTTTTCTATATAAAACCAACTGTAACGATTGCCGAGACTATCCATGCCTACTTCGCAAACACACCACCAACGGGCCCGACATCTCATGCCGTGGGGCACCCAGACCAACGCCAAGCGTCCGAATCCGGCCTTTGATGACGTCATGCCGCTCTACATCGAACGGGCTGAGGGATGTCGCATGCAGGACATCGACGGGGGCTGGTTCATCGATTATCGCTCGGCTTTGGGACCGATCATTCTGGGCTATCGGCATCCCGAGGTGGATGCGGCCGTTCGAGCACAGATGGAGAAAGGCGCGCTGTTCAGCATGGCTTCGCCAATTGAACTGGAGGTCGCCGAGCAACTCGTAGCGATGGTGCCGGGGCTGGAGCAACTTCATTTTATGAAAACGGGCAACGACGCCAACAGCGCGGCGGTGCGGCTGGCGCGGGCGTTCACGGGGCGCGACCACCTCGTCACCTGTGGCTATCACGGGTATAGTGACTGGTTCGCCTGTGGGGAGGGTGACGCACCGCTCTGGATGCCCCGCGAAGGTAACGGTGTACCTGGATCACTCGATGCTCTCGCCACGCGCCTTCCGTATAGCAATGTCGAAGCAGCGGAGCGTGTTTTCGCCGAGCGGGGTGACGACATCGCTGCCGTCATCACCGTGCCGTACGATTGGGGCAAGATCGTCGGGCTTGATTTTCTCCAGCGACTTCGTGACCTCACGGAGCAACATGGCGCGCTGCTCATCTTCGATCAGGTATTGACGGGGTTTCGGCTGGCTATCGGAGGCGCGCAGGAATACTTCGGCGTCATCCCCGACCTGACGACGTACGCGAAAGCCCTGGCCAATGGCTATCCACTCTCGGCCTACGGTGGTCGCCGTGAGGTGATGGAGAAGCTCTACGATGTCGTGTTGACGACGACGTATGCGGGCGACACGCTCTCGCTGGCGGCGGCTGGAGCCACGCTTCGCATTTTGCGTGAAGAGGAGGTGATTCCGCACATCTGGAAAATGGGAGAACGGTTACAGCAGGACTTCGACGCCGTAGCGCAGACGCTTGGCCTGGGTGCGCGTAGCTATGGTCTGCCACCTGCCGTTCAGTTTCGTTTCAGTGATGATCCGACAACACACGAAGTGGCTCATCAGATCTTTTTTCGCGAACTCTATCGGCGCGGTATTTTTGCATCGGAGCCGTTCCTGCTCAACTATGCTCACCAGCCCCAAGACATTGATGAGACGCTTGAAGCAATGCGAGAAGCGCTGGTCGTAGTGGGAGAGGAAATGGGAAGTGAAGCGTGAGGGAAGTTGTTTACGCACGGTTCGAGTGAGAGATCGTCATTCATTGTCATTCCGGTCCAGCAATTCATCGATCACATCTTTCAGGGTGAGGTCGTCCTCATCCATGTCGATGGTAAAGGTGTGCAACAGCGGGTTGAAGCCCTGGGTGATGCTGAGCGAGCGCACGGCGTCGCGGATGAGATAGGTGATGTGCAGGCGAGGCTTGCGGACCGGTTCGGAGATGCGCTGCAACAGACCCCAGGCACCGAGGCGTAGGGCAAAGCTCAACAAGAAGAGCGTTGGTAGGCCGTAGGGGAGCCAGACTGGAACAGGGAAGATCTGGGCCTCAAGGAAGTCGGCCAGCACCCCGGCGCTGAGCGGCGCAATCGCACTAAACACACCCGTGAGTGCCGCTGCCACGCCGAAGAAAGGAGTCTTCCCGGTCTCGGGCGCGAGACCGACCATAAGGTTGAAATTGCCCAGCAGATAGCCGCTCCACGCAAAACCGCCGGTGGCGTGCAGCAGCGGAATCAGGTAGAAGCCCCAGCCTGTTTTGGCCGCAAAAAGCCACCAGAAGGGCTGAAAAACAATCAGCAGTCCTGTCAGGCGCATCACTTGCTGGTTGCCATACCGGTCGCACAGCGGCCCCCAGAAGCGTTGCCCGAGCAGGTTGGCGGCGGTCGTCAGGCCTGCAAACAGCGTTACCAGCCCGAAGGTAATCTGCAAGTCGCGGATCATGTAGACCGCAAAGAAGGGCGCGGCGAATTGGACCGCGAAGCCCCACAGCATGCTGAACACCATATAGCGCCGAAAGGGCTGATGCTCAAAGGGAGCTGCGAACTGTTTTCGCAGGGGCAGGCCCACACTGGGGTCAGGAAACGGTTCGGGTTGCTTGCGCAGGAAGTAGGCGCTCACCAGCCGAAAAATAATCCCGAGCCCAATCACGACGCCAAAGCTCCAGATGGCATCTTGCCCGATGTGGTCTATGAACTGCCCGGCCAGCACGGCCGAGATGGCTCCCAGCCCGTTGCAAATGAAATTGCGTCGCCCGAAGTAGCGGCCCCGTAGCGAAGCCGGGATGAGGTCGCTGATCCAACTCGTCCATGCCACAATGTTGAAGGCGTTGACGAATTGCTGGAGGGCCAGCACAGCGATGATGGCAACAATAGCCTGCGTGCCCGGCAGAAGCAGTGCCACGCACAGCGAGACGAGCCATAATCCATCGTCGATGAGGAGTGCGCCGATGGTGACGCCTTTGCGCCAGCCGCCCCGCCGGTGAATGAATGCCGCGCCGAGTGGTTGCAGCAGGCCATTGAGCAGCGGAAACATGGCCACCAATCCCACCTGCGCCGACGACGCGCCCAGCGCCAGCAGAAAACCCACGAGCAGCGTCGCAGAAGTCAGCGTGACATACTGGACGGCGAAGATGCCTTCGAGTGTACTGTAATGCATCCCGCGCCGGATCGTATCTGCATCAATCTGGCGCGGAGCAGGCATTTGAAAATCGGTCATAGATTACCCAACAACCGAAGCATACTGCTCACGTAGCGTTTGCATATCAATGCCCGCATGTTCGAGAACGCGCAGCGCATTGCCGCCGAGGATTTTCTCCTTGTCCTCTTCCGAGATGCGGCTGTACACCACCCAGCCAAACTGCGGGATCGGGTCGCGCATCGGAGCATCGGTGCAGAATAGCACACGGTCGGCGAGGCCTTCTTCCACGAAATACTCGATCACCCCGTGTAGCACACTCGTGAAGGTGATGTCGAGGTAGGCGTTGGGATGCTCTTTGGCAAACGCCACGCGTTCCCGCGCCACGCGCCAGTTCCAGCCGGAATGCGCCAGCAGGTAGCGCATGTTCGGATACCGCACAGCGATGTCCCCGATCTCCTCCAGAAAAGTATCGCCGATGGCCGTCTGGTGGAGCTTGACGTAGCCGCCGATCTCGTTGCCCTTCTCGTACCAGGGATCGTACAGCGGCGAATTATAGGGCAGATCGACCCGCGGGTTGTAGGGCTTGAGGCCGCGAAAGCCGTACACATCGTGACACAGGTGGATGTCGGCTTCGAAGTCATCGCTTTTCTTCGGGTCGATGGCGGCGTAGCCAATGATGTCGTCGGGATAGCGCTGTGTCAGATCGTAGATGAGGTCGTTGCCCTTTTGGTAGTCGATCCAGATGCCAATCCACGATGAGCAGCAGAATCGATCAATGCCCAGGCGTTTGTTGCGGCGAATCATGTGCTCGGCGTCGCCGTGCGGAATGGCGATGTAGCCTGATCCCATCCCCCCATCGTGCAACACATGCGTGTGGGGGTCGATGACGGGAATATGATCGATAGGCTGTCCCTGCTTCGCCGTGTTCAGAATGCGCCCCTGATCTTGCTCCGGATATTCCTCGGGCAAGGTTTCCAGTTTGAGCAACCGCGCCAGGTTGCCGCCTTCGATTTTGGCTTTGTCGGCCTCGTCCAGTTCGCAGTAGTCGATGAACGACCGCGCCGCCCCGGGACTTTTGAACGGCCACTCGGTGCCGAGCAGCAGCCGGTCTGTGCCGATTTTCTCGGCCATGAATTCCAGTCCATAGTGAATCTGGAAGCTAGAAAATTCAATGTATGTGTTCTCGTGCCGCTGCATTACCGCCACTACATCGCGCGTGCTTTCCCACCGGGCTTTCAGCAGCACCACCGGCAGGTTGGGATGCTGCATGCAGAGTTGATCCACTTCGGTGTACGTCACTTGCTGGTCTTCGCCGTGGACACCCACTTCAATCAACAGCGGGATCTGTGCGGATTCCAGTGCCGAAAAAATCTCGCCGCAGACGGTTTCCTCAAAGCGATAATGCTGACGGCGAGGAAACATGCGAGCGGCGCGGACGCCTTGCTCTTGCATCTGCGCAACGACTTCAGCGCCGGGCGGCATCTCGCTGCAGTGGTGCGGCAGCAGTACCCAGGACGGCCACAGCCGATCATCGTTGGCAATCTGTTCCATCAAATAGCGGTTGCCGAAGCGGGGGTCATACTCTTTCGCCAGCCAGTGATAGACAAGCGCACCGTGGATACCGGTGTGTTGCATATCGTCAAGCAGAGACGATTTTTTCCACGGAATGCGGGCATCGGTGGGGCCGTGCATACCAAAGGAGGCGTGGCAGTCGAGGTAGATCATGGGGATGTTTAAGCTAGAAAGTCAATGGATGACATGTAGCATCCGCGAGGTTCGGAAAGCGCCTGCCCTGAGCTGATAGACGTAGCCTCCGGCGGGCAACCTGGATGCGTCGAAGCGGACAGTATGCTGGCCTGCTGCCTGTGGAGCGTCTACCAGCAACGCGACGCGACGACCAAGCAGATCGTACACGCTAAGTTGCGTAGGTGCTGCCTGTGGCAAAGTGTATGTCAGCGTCGTCGTGGTCGAAAAAGGGTTCGGGTGGTTCGGGGTGAGAGAAATGGAAATAGATTCAGGGGCCTCTTCCAGAGCGACGGAGGAGGCCCTTCCCGTCAGCAAATACGTCCAGGTGTCAGCGAAGACCAACGCTCCACTTTGCGTGAGCGGGGTTTCAACATCAACCACCATGCTGTTGTGATACGGCGACAGTGATTGGAAACCGGGTTTGGGGTCGGCATTCGTCATCAGCATGTGGCTGTTGCCGTAGGGAGGCGGTTGCGTATCTACGCTTGTCACCGGGCCAAAAACAGCCATGCCGTACGCCTCCCATCCCGGTACCAACCGGCCTGGCGGGACCAAAATGTCGCGCTCGTGGCCCAGGCCGTAGTAGGCTGAGGGCGGCGTAACTCCTTTCTGGCTGATCCACGGCGCGACTTCGTTTCGGCTCGCGTCATAGTCTATCGCGGCAAACATCACCACCCGGTCCACTTTATGGGTTTTACCGAGAATACCTGCATGCCCTCCACCCTGCGAATGACCACCAACGACGAGGGTAGCCCAGACAGGTTCGTTTTGATCGTCCAGATACTGATTCCAACCTTCTGTGGGAAAGCGATCATCCAGGTACTGCAAGAGCTTGACGAGGCGGTTTTCGACGGAGTTGGGGCGGTCTACATCGACCAGATCGCTGCGGTCGGTGCCGTCGATAATTTCCAGGCGCACCTGCTCGTAACAGGCCGGATCGCTGGCATTACGACACAAAGCATTAACGGCGTCGTCGTTGGGATAGCGCAGGTTGATGACGTGAAAACCGAGGTCCGCTGCATGTCGACTAATAAGCTGATAATTGCGCGGCAGGCCACCCGTCCCGGCGAAGAAGACAAAAAGCTGATTGCGCGGCGTCACGGCGGTATTGATAACGGTATAATGGCGCTCGTTCCAGTCATCGATAGCAGCATCCGTCTGGCTCGGAAAGACAAACCGGTCCTTGGCGTGAGCCATGTCGCCGCTCAAGAGCAGGATCAATATGAGGTAGCAGAAATAGCGCATGGTATTCCACAGGGAAGGTGAGCAAGGGCCAATCTTCAGCTTACCGTACCTGCGCAATCTGGATGTAATAAAAGGGCGTTGATTTTGTCACGGTTCTATAGCGATGTCAAAGCACTGCGTTTAAGGCTGTGGCGAAAGCGTCCATCGCGTCGGGTGTGCCAAGGCTAACGCGGCACCAGTCGGTGTAAGGCGGGAACGGTCGCGCTACGAGCACGCCGCGTTCCTCCATGGCATCGCGAAATTCGCGGATCGGCTGACCCGTTCGGAAAAACACGAAGTTGGTTTGCGTCGGGAGATAGGTGCAGCCTTTATTGTCCAGCAGCGTGTAGAGCCGGTTTTTGGCGTCGTTGTTTTGCTGATGGCTTTGCGCCTGGAAAGTCACATCTCCGTAGCTGGCAAGGGCCCCGCGCAACCCGACGACGTTGAGGCTGCCGGTAACATGATTCTGCATCTGTTTGATGAGATCCGGATGCGCAAAGCCAAATCCGACGCGCAGCCCAGCGAGCGCGTGAATCTTCGACGCCGTCCGCGAGACGATGACGTTGTGCCCGTCGCGCACGAGGTCGATCATCGATTTGAAATCTGGCGCATCCACATATTCGCGATAAGCTTCGTCCACAAACACCACCGCACGTTGGGCCGTGTCCACACAGAAGGAACGGAGGTCGTCCGTCGGAATCAGCGTGCCCGTCGGGTTATTCGGATTGCAGATGTAGACGAGCCTCATTGCATTCGTGAGGCGTTGCTGCATCGCGCCGAGGTTGTACTGCATGTCCTCGGTCAATGGCACGCGGTGTACTGTTGCGCCAACTCGTTCGGCATAAAATGTGAGTCCCTCGAACGACGGATAGGCCGTGACGATCTCGCCGTTGTGGATGCCAAAAACCAGTCCGGCAGCGTTGAGGATTTCGCCGGAGCCAGAGCCGAGCATCACGTAATCGGGCGAAATGTTTTCCTGTTCAGCAATCAGGTTGCGAAGCGCCTGCGCTGCCTCTCGCGTGTAGAGGTTGGCTTCAGAAAACGCTTCAATCATCGCCCGCCGCGCCGCTTCGGAGGGGCCGTAGGGATTCTCGTTGTAATGGAGCCGGAACGGTGCAGCCGAAGCCGCAGCTAGGGGATCTGGAAAAGCGTTTGCCAGCCCAGCCGGGCCCGTGAGCAACAGCGCGCCGAGCGAAGCGCTGCTGCGTGCCAACCATTCTCGTCGATTCAGCGTAGCCATGATAGCGGGTGGGGTTGGGGTAAGGGAAGCTTTATTTAGCGAGATACCCTCCGTCCACGAGCATGTCGCTGCCGGTGATGAAGGAGGCTTCGTCGCTGGCGAGAAA
>DATGCC010000994.1:0-7094 GCA_035312345.1 Rhodothermales bacterium | reverse complement strand
CCGTTTGCTGAAGCCGGATGGGGTGCTCTCTTTTTACGAGTATACGGGAATGCGTCGTTTGCGCCACTTCTTTTCAGGCAAGGATGAGATACCTTTTGAAGCAACTTACCGAACCGAATTGGCTCCGTATATTGTATCGAGGGAACGCGTCTTTCGCAACCTGCCACCCGCCACCGTTTCACACGTTTGTTTCCCTGCATGAGCGTCAGGTGTCAAACTGCTCAAACAGCTCAAACAGTTTAGCAGCATATTGCACATCTACATTGCCGCCACTGATGAGGAGGCCCACTTTGCTATCCTGAGACGCTTTCACCACGCCATCCAGAAGGGCAGCGGCGGCCAGGGCACCCGTAGGTTCCACGACCAACTTCATCCGCTCCCACAAAAAATGCATCGCCCGCAGGATGGCGCTTTCGGATACGGTTACCATGTCGTCCACGTGATGCATGACCAGCGGGAAGGTAATCTGGCCCAGTGACGGCGTGCGCGCCCCATCAGCGATGGTATCGGGGTTGTGGACGGTTTGAAGTTTACCTGTCTGGAACGAGCGGGTGGCATCATCTGCCAGGGCCGGTTCTACGCCGATGACCCGGCAACCGGGAGCCAGCGCCTTCGCCGTAATGGCACAACCCGACAGCAAACCACCCCCGCCGCAGCACACCAGCAGCCAATCCAGGTCTGGTACTGCTTCGATCAATTCTTTCGCCGCTGTCCCCTGTCCTGCCACCACATCGGGATGGTCATAGGGCGGAATGAGTGGTAGGCCTCGCTCTTCGGCAATCTGCCTTCCCAACTCTTCTCGGGTTATTTCGGCCCGGTTATACAAGACGACCTCGGCCCCGTAGCCACGTGTGGCGGCCAGCTTCACGGCAGGCGCGTCATCGGGCATGACGATAGTCGTGGGTATTTTTAGCAACCGACCGGCCAAGGCCACGGCCTGCGCATGGTTGCCCGACGAGTACGTCAGCACGCCGCGCCGCCGTTGCTTCGGCGAAAGCTGTGCCAGTGCGTTGTAGGCACCACGAAACTTGAAGGCACCCGCTCGCTGAAAATTCTCACACTTGAAATACACCGACGTGCCCGTACGTGCATTCATCGTGCGGGAAGTGATCACAGGTGTTCGGTTAGCAATACCATCAAGCCGCGTTGCTGCTGCCTCGATGTCTGGATACGTGACAGGCAGGGCGACGGTGGAAGGATCAGGTAAAGACATTGCGAAAGCGCAAGGGTAGAAGAGACGTTAGTTTGGTTCTACATTCAAACAGACGATTCCGGCGGCGGCTCTACGACTGGGGGGGCTTCCTTCCAGGTTGCTGGTACGTCCGCCCGCTCAATGATGATTTTGACATCGGTGACAAGAGCGGCCAGGGCACCTACGGCGGCTAAGGTGGGTGCCAGCAGCAACGCCGCGGCGGCCCCACCCATCCCTACCGACATCGGAAACTCCAGCAAGACACGGTCCTCCTTCTTGATGATGATACGACGGGCATTCCCCTCCTCAATGATTTCGCGCACCTTGGCAACGAGTTGGTTGCCTTTAACTTTGATTTCTTCAAAACGGGAGTCGTTTCTAGCTGGGTCAGTCATGGTACAGGTAGGATCGGGTGACGAAGTCGTGGAGGGTCAGTATAGCCGGGGCGGAATAATGGTTCCGGCACGATCCTTCTTCCCCACCGGTCATCTTGAGCGGAGCCGAGACACCTCTCGCCGCCGAGCACCTGCAATAGTGCCTGCGCCTACGGACGGTGCTAACCTGGGGGAGATCCTTCGACAGGCTCAGGATGATAGCCTGGGGTTGATGGAAATGAAAAAGTGAACGGCAAACAAAATTCAACTATCCATAGAGTTGGCCGGAGAGGTCAAGCAGGTGAGGATTGTCTTGTTGGATCAGATAGAGTTTTTTGGACGACTCCAGCCTTTGAGTTGCTTTTCTCGGCGGATGGCATCCTCAACCTGTTGATACTGCTCAAAGTAGAGCAATTTTTCAAGATGGTACTTGCGTGTAAAGAGGCTCCTTTTCTCATGCAAATGCTCTGAAATGCGCCGTCGTAGATTATTGGTCATGCCAATGTAAAGGACCGTATTGTGTTGGTTCGAAAGAATATAGACGTAGTAAGATGGCAAGGCAGATCCTGAAATCTTGTCGTGTTGCACAGTTTTTTAACCTTCTATAGTACACAACAAAACCCCAGCCTGTCATCTTGAGCGGAGCGAAGCGGAGTCGAAAGATCTCCCGCTGCCTTGCACCTGTGGTGGTGCGTGTCTGACGGATAGTGCCAGGCTGGGGGAGATCCTTCGGCAGGCTCAGGATGACAAACAGAGGAAGGAATGGCAGATAAGTGGAAGTAAAAATAGTTCGATAAAAAAATATTTCAAAAAAATAGGCGGTTGCTGGTTGGGTCTTGCTTTAGGAAGGGGATTACGATTCGGAAGGGCGATGGGTAATTTATTCCGCTCCTTTATTACCAAACGTAACGAGTGGTGGCATGTCTGCCTCGTTGCTGGGCAAGAGCTTGACCTGGTGGCTGCCCCAGAAAACTGGCCCCTAATGGACCTAATAGGCTGTTTTAAAGAGTGTGAGAGGCGTTGTCAGGATTGGCGTGTGTGGGGCGAAGCGAAAAAAGGGTGCAGTCTGGCATGATGCATGTTAGGCAAACGGCGCACTTGCCGGAGGCGAGGGACCAGGAAGCAGGTTGTAAGAAAAAGTTGTCCTGCCAAAATTTAAGTTCGTTTTAGTACAGCCGGTATTCATCACAAGCCGCCCTTGTGGTGGCCCAGTCTCGGACGAAGCACTTGCTGGTGGATCCGGGCTGCGTTCTTGAAAACCAATGGCTCGATCGGAAAGAGCACGCACTGTCTTTACAGATAGATACTGCGCGATGATCTGAGAGAGCCGCCTGAGAGCATGTGCTCTTTCCGTAGCTCCACAGCTACACACAACCATACCACACCACACACCAACACGGAGGCTCTACAATGGGTCAGCAACAACTTCTCCTTCTCGTACTGGGTATCGTGATCGTCGGCTTGGCCGTCGTCGTCGGTATCAACGCGTTCAGTGAAAACCGCATCAAGTCGAACGCCGACGCGCTCGTGACTGACGGTCTGCGCATCTCTTCGGACATGCAGGCCTGGGCGCTCAAGCCGACACAGTTCGGTGGCGGCAACGATGGCGATGCCGCCACGGACGACCTCGCCGGTGCCGGTACTGCTGGTGCCCTTACCCTCGCCAAGATTGGGTATGACCCGGATGGCGACGCAGCCTACTCAAACGTGAATGGCACCTTCTCGCTTACTGCTCCTTCGGGCGTCACCTGCACCGCGCCGACGAACTCGCCGGTCATAACGCTTTATGCGTCCAATGCCGAAACGGGCAACTGTGTCACCATTGGTCTTGCGGGCACCAACTCGGCTGACATCGATACGCAAGTGACCTACGGCAGCGGTTCCTCGGGTAGCTAATCGCTTGCTTATAGGAAAGTACAAAGGAACAGGGCTGGCTTGCTTAGGCAGGCCAGCCCTGTTTTTATACCCCTTTTACAGCATCGTTGTCGGATGTCCTCAACGTTTTAAGGGGTGCGAGGCCAGGGTAGTGTCGCAAGGCCTTGCGACGCTACGGCAACGGGGCCACCATACCACACAGCCGGAGGAGGTAGTAAAGCCTTGCGTCGTCATGGCAACCGGGGAGACCAGATCACCCGGTCGAGAGGACAGGCGAAAGGGTTGGGATAGGTTCTAAAACCAGATCGCGGCCTATTTTCGGGGATGCGCTTAAAAAACAACAGAAGAAGGCTGATACTATCAGATATCAACAGTGCTTTTCCTACCCCGATACGGGACAGGTTGCCATACCACAAAAATCATCGGGCACTTAAGTAAAGAGGCATATCAGTGGGTCAGCAACAACTTCTTCTTCTGGTCTTCGGCATCGTGGTGGTGATGCTTGCCATGCTCATGGGCATGATCTTCTTCGAAGAATCCATGCAGCAGCGTCACGTAGATTTGCTGGTAAGCCATACTGTCACGGTGGCCAGCGAAGCCGTTGGCTGGCGGGCCAAACATTCGCCGTATCTGGGTGGGGGCGATAGTTACTTGAAGTTGGATACCCAAGGGATGCAGGCCTTGCTCATGGCCGAAGGGCGGATGCCCGGCATCATAAAAATTACCCGCGCCACCAAAGATGAACTGGATATCGTGGCCGTAAGCGATCAGTATCCTGACATAGGCGTGATGACCCGGGTTGTTGGGGAAGAGATCGTCGAAACCACCATCGCTTACGATGGCAGTATTACCCTGCCTGAGGAAAACTAGCATTGACAGCAGCGCCTGAACGCATGGCATTGGCAGCAGGCATCCCGCACCAGCACCAGGCGCTCGGTTGGCTCCGGGCGTGGACGCCAGGCTTCGGCCTGGTTGTCTGTATCTGTGGGTATCTGGTGCTCATGCCCAGTGTCAACGTGCTGCCAGACGTGGTGCCGTACGATACCAAGCGGATCGGGCAGGTGCTGTTGTTGCTCGGCTTTGGCCTCTGGCTCTTGTTTCGGCATCAAGCAGCAACCCAGTGGCTCGACACCTTTAACGCTTTGCCTCGCCTCGGGCGGTGGGGGTTGGGTATTGTGGTGGCTTTGGGAGTTTGCTCTTCAATGTGGGCTCCACTGCTGCACTGGGCGCTGCTGGAGGTGGCGCACCTCGTCTTGCTGGGATGCCTCGCCGTAACAATAGCGGCTTTTTGCAGGCGCGATGCTGCCATGATGCAGCGGCTCTTTTTAGGTGCACTGCTGCTCAGCATTTTTCTTTATCTCGTCAACTTTGCAGTTAGCTACAGTATTAGCCTGGGCACCACCAGAGGGGGGCTCTGGCCGTGGGGGGTAGACATCGGCTTTGCGCACCCCCGTTTCCTCAACCAATTTCAGACATGGACACTGCCGCTCATCGTGTTGCCTGGCCTGATTTGGCCAATACGCAATAAGGCTGCACGGTTCGGCTTGCACCTGCTGGCGATGGGTTGGTGGATGCTGCTGTTTGGCTCTGGCGGGCGCGGTACTACCCTGGCGATGGCAACGGCGTGCCTTTTGGTGGGCATCGTTTACCGCAAGCAGGCGTGGCCTTGGCTACGGGCGCAAGGTGTTGCTTTCCTGGGCGGTGGCCTATTGTACTGGCTGCTCTTCAAAATGGTAGTTACGAGCCAGTCTTCGCTGCTGGATCGGAGCTTGACGAGTGGATCGTTACGCGAAGTGTTGTGGGAGCGGGCCTGGCTGATGGTGCAGCAGCATCCGTTGCTGGGCGTCGGCCCCATGCATTATGCCTATCAGGTTGAGGATCTGGCAGCGCATCCTCACAACGTCGTATTGCAGTGGGCTGCTGAGTGGGGGCTACCCGCCACGCTGCTCATCACGGGGCTGTTTCTATGGGGACTATTGGCCCTCGTGCGGTGCTTTAAAACCCATGCGGCAGCTACCAGCCAGCAGCAGGTCGTCCAGGTGGCGCTGACGGCATCGCTGGTGGCAGCTATCGGGCACGCCTTGTTGAGCGGAATCACTATTATGCCTTTAAGCCAGTTGGCAATGGTGCTTATTACGGGTTGGGCTTGGGGTCTCTGGCTAAAAAGCGGTACCCAGGCAGGCTACACGCCGTGGCGGTCCTCTCCGTGGATACTTCGGCTGATAGTAGCTGCTAGCTTACTGGGCATGGTATGGGGGACGAGCCTGTATGTGCTGGACTTAAAACACCAGCAGGCCATTTTTAAAGAAGCCAAACAGACCACCACTTTCCGACCACGCTTCTGGCAACAGGGATTTATCAAATTTTATGATTGAAAGGCTGCCGGGCACGAAAGCGTATCGACCATTCGATAGATACAGAACGATTAACATTTCTTGCACAGTGCTGGCAGCGTAGCAAATCGGAGAGATACAGGATTTACACCGGGGATGTCTTAAGCCTGACGCGCTTTTGGCCGAAACGTACAACCGTCGCTTCGGGCGAATTAGGACCGGGATAGCCCCGGCTTGGGCATACCAGACGCGTAAACGTAGACAGACCAGGATGGCAGTCAAGGAATTCAAGTTTAGCGGGATAGGCCGATCAGGGCAGCCCGTGCAAGGGACGGTGTTTGCTAACTCCAAGCGCTCGGCTACCAAAAAAGTAGGCGAGCTAGCGACCAAGCACCAGTTCCGGCAGCAAGGCTTGCAGGAGCGGCGGGTGTATTCCTACAAGGTGAAGCATGCCAACGGGCAGATCGTCAAGGGCGAGCAGAAGGCGTTTTCTGCCGAAGAACTCAGCGCCGCCCTGCGCAAGATGGGCCTCGAAGTCATCGGGGTCAACAAGAAGCTCTTCCACGTCCAGCGCAAACCGCCCCGCGGCGACATGATTATGTTCGTCCGCCTGGCCGCCAACCTGCTCAGTGACCAGTTGCCCTTCGACGAGGTGCTCAACCTGCTCGTCAACGACGTCTCGTCGAAAAGCCTCCGGCAGGTCATCCGCGATCTCAACGCCGACCTCAAGGGCGGCATGGACGCGCAGCAGGCCTTCCTGAAGCACCAGCACATGATGGGCAAGTTTACTTCCTACATGCTGGGTATCGCCTCTCGCTCGGGTAACATGGCCGAGATTTACGAGTCGACGGCCCGTTTCCTGGAGCGCCAGAACGAATTCAAGAAGAGTGTGCGTAGCGCTATGATTACGCCGGCCATCACCATTGCCGTGCTCATCGCCGCGTTCGTCTGGTACATCTGGTACATCTTTCCCGAAACGGCCCGCCTCTTCGAGGGCATGAACGTCCCCCTCCCGCCTATGACGCAGAAGACGCTGGCCTTTGCCGACTGGATGGACCACAACTATGGATGGGTCTTTCTGGGCCTTGTCGCAGTGGTAGGAGCCTGGATGGCCTTTGCCCGATCCGATAAGGGCCGCTTTATGATCCACCGCTACCTGATACGGATGCCGCTTGTGGGTAGCCTGTTTCACAAACTCAACATCGAGATTTTCTGCCGCGTGTTCGCCATCCTGTACTCAGGCGCAGGCGACAACATCGGCGTCATCAAGATTGCAGCGGAAGCCACGGGCAATTCGTTCATCGAGCACCGCGTTAAAAC
>DATGCC010000993.1:0-2820 GCA_035312345.1 Rhodothermales bacterium | reverse complement strand
TGCTGCCTTCCTCCTCCGGCGTATAAATGTCGATGTATTCTTCCACACGGCTTAACGTCGAGTCGCCATCCAGGTCCGTGAAGCTGAATTCGAGATCCAGATCGGAAAAGACCGTCTCCACGGTGAACTTCACCGGCAATGCGGGCACGCCAATCGCCGCCCGTGAGGTATCGACGATGGCATCCGAAAAGAGGATTTGCACATCTTCGGGATAGCCAGGGCGAATCTGATCGGCTGGCAACGCCTCAATGTATTCGACCTGAATCCCGATGTTCGTCGTGCTGCCTTCCACAAAGCCGGTTCGAGAAGCATCAAACCCAAAAAGGCTCCCCGAATCTACATCCAGCAGCGCTGTCGTACGCCCATCAATATCACCGAGCGCAAACCGGGGCAATGCAGGGCCCGCGACGGGCTTGGGCGCATTGAGGTAAAAAACGAGGCTATCAGCCTCGCTCAGATCAAGGGTACCGAAATCCTCGGCGGCGATATCCAGCATCCAGGCCCCACCGGGCATATGGCTGTATTCCAGCAAGCCGCTGGTGTTGCCCTGATAAGACGCCGCCGTGACTACCGGCATCTTGTCATTATTCGGTCCGGCGAGGGTAAGCATATCGCCACCTGTGGCACTTCCCGAAGATGCCTCGCGGTAGTCTACACCGGGGGCATCATCTTCATCGAAAAGCACGGTGATCGTTTGGGCACGTACCGGCTTGCCCAAGACCAGCATCAGGATCAACAGCCCAAAAAAACCCACTATTGCCCCACCCTGGCTCCTTGTTCGCTGCGGTTCCTGCATAAGGATTTGTATTCTAGAGAAAGGTGTTTCTCTCACTTCGTTCGCTGTCATTCGGGCTTCGCTGTCATTAGCTCCCTTCGGTCGCGCCAGTTGCACCTTCGGCGCGTCATGGGCCATTGCTAGCACGAGACAGCCAAATGACGTGAGCGAAGCGAACAATACTGACGGCAAACGAAGTGAGCAAATTCTCAAAACGCCACGCCGAGGGTAAAGCGCTGGGTGCTGCCGAGCCGTCCATGGTCGCCCCATGCATAGTCGAAGCGGACGCCATAGCCAGAAAGCTCATAGTTTAGCCCGGCCCCGGCGGTCAGACCCGTTTCGGAATCCTCCTGGAACAGGTGCTGGTACCCAGCGCGGGCCGAGAGCAGGTTCATAAACGTCCACTCGCCGCCGAAGCTCAGGCTCTGGGTGTTGTCGCTCGGCTGAATGGCATCTACCACCAGCGTCAGGCTGTTGTTAGCTCCGAACTGCAAGGGCATACCCAACCCTACACGGAAGGTGATAGGCAACGGATAATCTTCGGTTTCGAGCGCAGCGGGCAGATTGCTGTTGTCACCGAAGCGGTCGGGGTCCTGGTCGAAGCGGATGCGTAGGTCGCGACCGTCGTACTGGCCGCGCGTGCCGAAGTTAGACAAGCTCGCGCCTATGTACGCCTGGAAGGGCAGTTGGTAGTGCACCCCGAAATCTAGCGAAAGGGCTGAGAGGCTGCTGTGCCAGATCGTCTCGCGCAGGTATTTGACGTGGAGACCCGCCGAAAAGCGGTCGGTGATGCGGCGGCTGTAAGCCAGCCCCAGCGCCAGGTCTTCGACCGAGTAGCGCTCGCCTGTGCCCAGCGGTTGCTCTACGGTACGCACATCGATCTCGCCCGAACTGAGCGAGGTGACGGTCAGCATCATGGCCCCGGCTCCGCCCATCTGAATGCCGACGGCGGCATAGCGGTACTTGATGTCGGCCAGCCATTCGCTGTGGGTGAACTGCGCACCGGAGCTTTCCATGCGGCCCAGCACGCCGGGGTTGAAATACGCCGCCGTGATTTCATCGAACGTCGTGACGCCCGCATTGCCCATGGCCGCCACACGCGCGCTCGGCTCGATCATAAGAAATTGCCCGATGGTGGTACCTGTTTTGCTCTGCGCCCACACAGACGCATTGCTCAACAGCAGGCAACAAGTCAGCAGTATCAGTTTCTTGCTATCCATAGCGTTTTACGTACCAGGAGGTGGAAAAACAGGCGGCAACCCGCGCCCTGCGCTCCATCTCTTCTTATTTTATGATAGCGAATTTGCCCACGAACTCACCCAGACTGCCCGCATCTACGTGGTAGACATAGAGACCCGGAGCTACTTCCAGGTTGTCCTTCGAGCGGAGATCCCAGGGCACCATGCCGGTGGTAGAGTCATCGTGCCGTAGCGTCTGCACCAGTTCGCCGCGCACCGAGTAGATGCGAATCATCGCACCGGAGGGGATGGCACGGAACTCCAGGCGGCGCTCACCGCGCCCCGCCACCGCGAACCGCTCTGGCTCAAAGCTCGCCGATGCTACGTAGGGATTCGGCACCACGTACGGCTCCTGCTCATCGAAGGCCGATTGCGCCAGCGTCTCATCCACATACTCACCGCGCACGGTGAAACTAAAGGCATCCTCCGCGCTAAACGGCAGGTTGAGTGCCAGCCGGTACACATCTCCTGCTCCGGGCGGATCGACAGGGGTCGTCTGATCTTCGTCAAGCAGGATGCGCCAGACCGGTCGTTGCCGCCCCGTGTCGCTCGTGGGATCAGGTGCCAGCACTTCGATAAACTCGCCCTCTGCGCTCAAGGTAGCATCACCATTGACATCTCGGAAATTGAAGTCGAGTTGCATGTCCGACTCGGCTGTCTCGACTTTGAAATTGACCGGAATGCCGGGGGCACCAATGGCAGCCCGCGACGTGTCGAGCGGCATATCGGCGAAGGTGACAATGAGGTCTTCGGGATACCCAGGCCGCCGCAGGTTGATCGGTAGCGCATCGGCATAGCGCGCCATAA
>DATGCC010000992.1:0-8846 GCA_035312345.1 Rhodothermales bacterium | reverse complement strand
CCAACACCCTTGCGTACGAAGGCGAGCGTAGCATCAAGATTCCACCGGGATCGAGTTTTGAAACCGTCCTCGATTCGCTGGAAAATGGCGGCTTGCTCACCTCACGTAGCACATTTACATGGATGGGCGAGGTGACCGGGTGGGGCAGCCAGATCAAGGCCGGGCACTATGCTTTCGAGACCGGGCAGTCCAATTACGACTTGCTCAACACGCTGCGCAAGGGCCTGCAAACGCCCATCCGCCTGACCATCCCGCCGGGCACGCGGCCCGAAGTGGCTGCCGCCGTCGCCGGGCGCGACATGGCGTTTGATGCCGACAAATTCCTTGCTGCGCTCCACGATCCCGAAGTGGCGAGCGCAGCCGGGACTGACACGCTCCACCTCTTTAGCTACATGTTGCCAGAGACCTATTTTTTCTACTGGCTCACCGACGCGCCCACCGTCGTCAAGCGCATCAAGGATCAGTTCGAGAATTTCTACACGGAGACGATGGCACGGAAGGCGAAAAGCATGGGCCTCAGCACCGACGATGTGCTCAACCTGGCCGCCATTGTGGAATGGGAAACAAGCGTCGAAGAAGAAAAGCCGCGCGTGGCGGGTGTCTATCTGAACCGCCTGCGCAAAAGCTGGCCCCTCCAGGCCGACCCGACGGTGCAGTTCGCCATTCTGCAGAGTGAAGGACAAAAACGTCGCCTCTTCAACCGCGACTACGACATCAACCATCCGTACAACACGTACCGCATCGGCGGCCTACCGCCAGGACCCGTCACCAACCCATCGCCATCGTCCATCCGCGCCGTCGTTAATGCAGAGAAGCACAACTACATGTACTTCGTCGCCAAGCCCGGCGGAGGCCACGTCTTCAACACCAACCTAGCCGACCACACCCGCGACGCCCGCCGCTTCCACCAATACATGCGCGAACGCCGCCGCGAGCAGGGACAAGATTAGAGTCTTGCTAAACGGGTTGTGCCGCGAGGTAGGCGGCGATCTCGCTTACCGTCCCCGTCCAGATGGTCTCCCGTTCCTGGCTCAGAAACTGCAAGAGCTTGCGATAGGTGCGACCCGGTACATTCAACAGGTCCCCATCAATATCGTGGAAAACGAGGATAACCCATTGCCCTCGTTCGGTGAGGCGTTTCACAAGCGCAATCATCTCATCGCCGCTCAGCAACTCCGCAGGAGTAGCCCAGAGACAGGCCAGATCCATGCGCTCCGGCCTGTTTGCAAATCCCAGTTCGCCTGCCGCACGTCCTGCCAGGAAGTGTTTCGCAACTACAGGCACATAGCTCTGGCGTGTTACCCCGCGCCCGACGTACGTTGAGTAACATGGATAGGCAAAAGTCCAGTGTTGCTGATGCGGCGCTATCTGGTTCAGCCGCTTCTGTGCCGCCAGCATATCCTGCTCGATCTCAGCCAGCGTCATGGATTCCAGCCCGCCTGCGCTTCCCAAAATCGTCTCCGGGCATGGATGCGACAAGGTGTGGTTGCCGATTTCATGACCAGATCGGGCAACGCCCTGCCAATCGACTAGATAATTCTCCATCACCCGATCACGGGGATGTACGTAAAAAGTACCTTTTAACGCCAAATCATCCAACGGCGGAATCGCGTTGCGGAGATGATTTTCAGTACCATCGTCGAAGGTCAGCGAAACGGCACCACGGTGCAACCCAAAAGGGCGATCTGTTTCCATGTCAGGCCGCCGACTCCGCCAACAACATTTCGCGGGCTTCATAGATTTTGGCGATGGCATCTGTCAGCAACGATACACGCGTAGCCGGGCATCCCAGGATGTGCCACTGCGCCATCACTACCTGATTCTGCCACAGATCTTCGGCCACCGGCAAATCCCAGCGTGAGGGCGTAATAGCCTTCACATATTCTCGGCTGAGTTGATGCCGCTTTTTGGTGTGCGGATAATACACCTCGCTCTGGTTAAGTGGCGCATAGGTCGTATGGAAGCTAATGCCTAACTCCAGCGCCAGCGCCTCTCGAAAGGTAGCGACATCCAGCCCATCAAAGGCTTCGCGATCAAAGAGGAAGACAAAGCCATAGCTACACTGACGCGTGATGCCATCATCTCGCCGGAGCGGTTTCACACCCGGCGCATCGGCCACAGCACGATCCAGCGCACGCCCGTTGCGGTCCAGCACCGGTGCATTTTCGATGAGCGCCGCGAGTTGCCCGCGCAAGATGGCAGCCTGAAAGCCAGTCAACCGATAATTGCCGCTGTGCACCTTTACACCCGGCTGAACCTCTCGGCCACAACTGCGCTGGCTCACCACTTTCCAGTGGAGGTCTTCGTCCTGCGTGAGCAACGCGCCGCCTTCAGCCCCATTCATCAACTTGGACCGCTGAAAGCTAAAAGAACCGAAGGTGCCGAGCGTCCCCGCATTCGTACCCTGCCACTGCGAACCATGGGTGTGGGCACAGTCTTCGATGAGGTCGAGGTTGTACTGCTGTGCGATACGCTGAAGCGCATCGAGATCTGCCATGCGATGATACAGGTGCACTGGAATGATGGCCCGCGTGCGAGGCGTAATGGCGGCTTCCACCTTGACCGGATCAATGCAGAGGGTTTCAGGATCAACATCGACCAGCACCGGCACGGCATTGACATCGCACACCACGCTGGCGGTTGCTTGCCACGTCAGCCCCGGCACAATCACCTCATCACCATAGCCAACGTCGAGGGCTTCGAGTGCCAGTTGTAGGGTGTGGGTGCCGTTGGTTACGAGCGCACAAAAGGCCGAATCGTTGAACGTGGCCCATTCTTGCTCAAAACGAGCGGCCATGGAATCCATCCCCGGCCAATCATCCCAGACGCCGCTGTCGTAGGTTTCGAGTAGATATTTCCGTTCGAGGTCAGGACGTGCAATCAACTCACTGGTTGTCAGCAAGTCATCTGTGACAGGCGTCCCTCCGAGTAATGCCAGCTTGGTCAAGCGTTTCCCCCGTCTTTTGAGTGGTACGAAAACGGAAGGTCACGACGTGCCTGACAAATAGCAAGCCCAGCAACGTCTTCATACAAAAAAGGGTGTTCCTGATCGGAAACGCCCCTTTTTGTGTCTCATGTGAAATGTTAATGCATACTTATTTCTGTGATCTCGAAGCGCGATTGCACCTGAATCTGTCCTTCGTCTGCAAGCTGCACGTCTTCCCGTTGCCCATCCAGCATACGTCGTCCCTGACTCTGACGAGCCTGGAGGGAGAATTGCCCATGCACGCCGTTCAGATCCGCCTTTGTAATGCGTAAGTTGAGCCTACGTCCCTCGAACTGATACTGCGCATAGGCCTGCCTTTCCCGATTGCTCAGGTAGTAATCAACGCGGGCTTGCAGTTCTTCTGCTGTGAACAGATAATCATCCGGCGGCAACATGCGTTCTCCAGCAGCCAGTGGCAATGTAATCACCAGATTGACCTGCTTTTCGACATCGCCATCGCGTTCACGGGCAAGCACACGAAGATCTAGCCGCCCGCCAGATGACAGACTTGCTGAGTTGAGCGCTCCAAAAAACTCGGTCTTTGCTTGCTCGAAATGAGCGTTGAGCGCGCCCTGTACCTGTATGGTCTGCTGCGCCGGATCATCCGTGCTGGTCGTCGGGTCGTTGCTGTCGCAAGCGATCAGGACAAGCATGATCAGCATGGCTGCAAGGAATAGCGTGGGGCGCTTCCATATACGTAGCATCTTTCCGCTCCTTGTTTTGATGAGCCTCCTATGAATGACGAGCAGGCCCGCACGCTACTGCACGTACCTGCTCGGAATGACCATTTAGAAAAAGAAGCTGACGCCGACGCTGAACTGGTTCTGGACCACTTCCTCGTCGATGAGCAGGATGTCATCCTGACGGGCACCCACGCTGTCCTCGGGATAGGCTGAATAGGCCGAGTCGAAGCGGCCCTGCATCCAGCCAAAGTCTACCTGGAACTGCCGCTGGAACCGGTAGCCGAATCCGGCCGAGAAGAAGGTCTTGTCGCGTTCCAGTTCGCTGCCATCACTCCGAAGCGGCGCGGTGTCGAGCGGGTCGGGGCGGTAAGCAAAACCGCCACGCAGTGACAGATCACCCAATCGATATTCGATGCCGAGGCGGGTGTTGATAACGGGCTCGTAGGCTTCTTCAATGCCCCGGTTGAGGTCGGCAAAGAAAGAACGATCCGTCTCAGCGTCCAGTTCGAGTTGGCTCCAGTCCACATATTCCACATCGCCCGTCACGAAGACATTCTCGGCATTGAAGCCAACGCCGACGCCTAACCGCCACGGCGTCTGGATCTCGTACTCAAACTCGCCATTGCCTACATCGTCGAAGTCATCGCCGTAGCTGAGCGTGTTGCCATCGTCAAAGCCGGTCAGGTACGACGCGCCATAATCCTCGTTGACAGTATAGTAAGTCGGCGTCTCTAGCGTCAGGCCAACGCGCAGGTTGGAAGCAGCCTGGGCCGACAACCCCAATCGCAGGTTGACGCCGAGCAGATCGGATTGCAGGCGCTGCTCGTATTCGAGAAAGTCAAACCCTTCGAACAAGGTCCCGTCATCAAGCAGCACCGAATAGTCCGCAAGACCATTCTCGTCGAAGATGTCATCCTCGGCGAACAGGCTGTTGAACTCGTAGGTGCCAAAGGCAATGTTGGCCGACAGCCCGACCATCACGCGAGGGGCGGCCTCTAGGGCTCCGCCAAAACTCAACTCGCTCATCCGCCCCTCTTCGGTGACGGTGCCCGACTGCTGAATCGTGGTACCCGGCACAACTGCTTCCAGGAAGGGATAGTCAGGCAGCCGATCCGGGAAATAATCAAAGAAGCCCCCATTGAAAGCTGCAAACGGCAGATCATCCAGAAAATCTAACTCATCGCTATTCGTCAGGCCGTACTCACCATCGAAGGGCAAGAATGAGGTCGAGATGGTGCTGGTGCTGTTGTTGCCCTCAAATCTGAGTTCGCGCTCATAGGTGTTGATCTGGTTGAATGCTGCTGCTATGACGAATGACCCACGCCGCGTTGGGGCACGGTAGACGTACGCCAGGTTGCCGAACTGAGTCGAGGTAGCATCGCTGTCCAGAAAACTCTCGTTCCCCGGTGTGCTGTAGAATGACTCGTCGGTCGTATAAACCGACTGAAGGGCCCCCGACGCCGATGAGCTTCGGAAGAAACCCAAACCAGCCGGGTTGCTGAACAACGCCGAGTAGTCGGCGACACCGACGATCCCGGCTCCTGCCATGCCCATCATCCGCACCCCGGTAGCAGGCGAGCGATCGGTAAAGCGAATGGCATCTTCGGCAGTCTGTGCCGAGGCGGGCTGTACACCCACTGCTGCCACCAACAGGCCCATCGCCAGCCAGCGCAGGCGACCCATGATCGTGCCTTGCGTATTTTTTTTATGCATAGCCAACATTTTTATTTTCAAGGTGATGACAATCTCTCCAACCGTGCCAATCAGGCATAAAGAAACCCGCGCATGGAAATACGCGGGCTTCCCCGCTCATGCTGCTACGTAGCGGATCAGTATGAAGAACAGCGCTAGTTGCCGCCTCGACGGCTGCTACGAGAAGAACGGCCCGAGGAACGGCTCGACGAGGAACGGCTGCTCGATGAGCGCACACTGCGGGACGAAGACGAACGACTTGATGAACGGACGCTGCCGGAGCTACGCGACGAGGAACGACTCGACGAACGCACACTGCGCGAAGACGATGAACGACTCGGCGCAGACTGCACACTACGAGACGACGAACGGCTGGGCGTGCGTATGCTGCGAGATGATGAACGGCTCGGGGCCTGATAGCTCGACCGGCGCGAAGACGACGGTGCGCTGTACGTCCGCGATGATGAACGGGACCGCACCGTGCCCGAATTGCTTCTATTCGGAATTAAGGCCCGGCTGCGACGACTAGAGGTCGTAGTACTGCTTGGGGCCCGAAAACGGCTGCGGCTCGACGAAGACCAGCCCGACGACCGGTTGCTGCTGCCCGAATATACCCTGTAGCCATTAGAACCTGACGAACGGGAGGATGATCGGCTGGACGACTGCGCATTGCCCGAGGAAGAGCGACTGGACGACCGACCCGACCGGGCTTTGCTGGACGACCCACTGGACCCCGACGAACTGCGCGTGGTGCTGCGGCTACCGGATGACGAACGGCCCGAGGACCGGACATTGCCCGACGAACCGCTCGACCGCGTTGTGCTGCGGGTCGTGCTACGCCCGCTGGAAGTGCCAGATGAACTACGCGTGTTGCTACGCGTCGTGCTGCGCGTGCCCGAAGAGGTCCGCCCCGACGAAGACCGCTCTACGCCCCGCGTCTGGGTACGGCTCGAACTTGACGAACGCCCGACGGTACCGCGTGAGGTCCGCCCGCTTGAGCGGCTGGTCACCCCGGCTCCGCGGGTACGATCCACGGTGCGTTTGGCAGAACCCGTGTTGGCTCCACTGCGCGACACCGTACGGGTACGCCCTTCATCGTAGGTCCCGGTTCCGCGAGTGCCCGTACCTACCCGGCCATCACCACGGGTACGGCTGGCTACACCGCCCCGCCCGACAGTGCTGCCGCGTGGTTTGTAGCGATCCGACTGCCGAACCGTCCCGGCATAGCCACCACCATAATAGCCTGGATAGTAGCCGCCGTAGTACGGATAGCGGTAGCCGCCATAGTATCCGGCGTAATTGTGGTAGTACGGACGGTACCAATAGGGACGATACCAGGAGCTATAGCCAAATCCGAAGAAGGGGTCGTAGTAAAATGGATCGTAATACCCATAGGAGCCATACCCGTAGCCAAAGCCTATACTAATCGAAAAGCCTGAATAATAGGGATCGTAGTAGTACGGGTCGTAATAGCGGTGGCGGCTATAAAAGGGATCGTGGTAGTAACGGGAGAAATAGCTTGAATACCGATAGGGGCGGTGGCCGTAGCCATAATACCCGTCGTCGTAGCCGTCGTCATAATACTCACCTTCGTCGTAATAGCGAGAGACGACGACTTCACCGTCTTCGCCAACGTAGGACTCCGTCTCCACGTACTCTGGCTCGCGGTCGTAATAGTCCTCCTCGGTGGCGGCGAGTTGGGTGTAACAGCCTGTGAGGCTGAAGAGCATGAGCCCGGCCATGAGCCAGCCAGGCGCGAATGCCGAGAAGCGTTTCATAGGATTCATGGCAGTACAACCTAAAGTTAAAAAACGCGGCTAGGGTAAGGTAACGCATGCAGCATCCAAATGTTACCCGAACCAGCCGAAGCGCTTTGCAGTGGAACCGGCAGGCAGTACGAGGATATTTCTGTGCCTGTTCTCACCTGCTGTCTTCCCTTATAAAGCCGCCCTGTAGAGGGGTGAGGTAACGCGCCAACGGTCGGGTGAGCACGTTCTCCTTACGCGCTAGTTTGAAGAACCCGCAAAGACCGGGCCGATTAGCAATTTCCCGCCCGCTGGCGCGTAGCATAGGTTCTGCTTCCTTCTATTGTACGCTATTCACCCCACACCCTGTACACTATGGCTGACGCTATTACTGCCCGCTCCGACGACTATTCGCAATGGTACCTCGACATCGTCAAAGCCGCTAAACTGGCAGACTACTCGCCCGTGCGCGGCTGCATGGTCATCCGCCCGAACGGCTACGCGCTGTGGGAAAACATGCGCGATGGGCTCGACGGTATGTTCAAGGAGACGGGCCACGTCAACGCCTACTTCCCTATTTTCATCCCGCAATCCTTTCTGGCAAAAGAGGCCCAGCATGTGGAGGGCTTCGCCAAAGAGTGCGCCGTCGTCACCCACTCACGGCTCAAGGTGACGGATGATGGCAACCTCATCGCCGACCCCGACTCGAAGTTGGAGGAAAACCTGATCGTCCGCCCCACCAGCGAAACGATCATCTGGGACACCTACCGTAACTGGATCCAGTCGTGGCGCGACCTGCCTCTTCTCATCAACCAGTGGGCCAATGTCGTCCGGTGGGAGATGCGGACGCGGCTGTTTCTGCGCACGATGGAATTTCTCTGGCAGGAAGGCCACACCGCGCACGCCACCAAGCAAGAAGCTATCGACGAGACGCTTACCATTCTGGATGTCTACACCACCTTTGCCGAAGAGTATATGGCAGTGCCCGTGCTGCGCGGCGTCAAGACGGCCAGCGAGCGCTTCGCCGGAGCCGTAGAGACCTATTGCATCGAAGCGCTGATGCAGGACGGCAAAGCGCTGCAAGCCGGAACCAGCCACTTCCTCGGGCAGAACTTCGCCAAAGCGTTTGACTGCACCTTCCAGAACCAGGACAACGAACTCGAACACGTCTGGGCCACCTCGTGGGGCGTCTCTACCCGGCTCATCGGCGCGCTGATTATGACGCACTCGGACGACCAGGGATTGGTGCTGCCGCCCCGCCTCGCGCCCACGCAGGCCGTCATCGTGCCCATCTACCGCAAAGACGACGACAAGGTGAAGGTGCTGGAAGCCGCCGAGCGTATCGAGCGTGAACTCAAGGACGCAGGCGTGCGCGTGAAACTCGACGCGAGCGAGGCACAGCGACCCGGCTGGAAGTTCAACGAGTACGAGGTCCAGGGCGTGCCCATCCGCCTCGCCATCGGCCCTCGCGATGTGGCAAACAATAACATCGAGATGGCCCGCCGCGACACCCGCGACAAAGAGATCGTCCCGCAAGATGGTCTTGCCGACCGTGTGCAGCAAACCCTCGACACGATCCAGCAAAACCTGTTCGACACGGCGCTGGCCTTCCGCGAAGCCCACACGACCCACATCGACTCCTACGACGAGTTCAAGACGGTGCTCGAAGAAAAAGGGGGCTTTATCCTCGCCCACTGGGACGGCACCGACGAGACGGAGGCACGCATCAAGGACGAAACC
>DATGCC010000991.1:0-2002 GCA_035312345.1 Rhodothermales bacterium | reverse complement strand
GCGGGCATCTTGCCCGCGTTTTTCTGGGCGTCGCTTGTTGAAACTCGCTGGGTCGACGTTCCGCGTACAATGAACTTCGTTCGACCACTTCGCGAGCCCCGACGCTGAGGCGGGGCTGGTCCACGTGCGAGGAACGCCATTGCAAAGTGCAAGGTTCGCTCCGACGCGCACGGGCGAGTCGCCCGTGGCACCCGGCGAAGGGGCCTGTCGAATATCGGCGGGGCTGTCGGATCACGCCTGAAGATCAGCCTCCTCACCAGAATCTGTGGGTGAATTCTGGTTGCGGTAAGGCTCCGAGGTTGTGATAGAGGCTGACTTCAATGGCTTCGTAGGTTCGATAGCCGTACGATTTTCTGGTGGTCAGTTTCACTTTGCTGTTGAAACCCTCAACGACCCCCGAGGAAAGGGCTCCTTTCGCACGAAACCAGTTGAGCATCAGCTCTCGATGGTTGCGTAGGGTGCGAGCTACTTTCTTCATCGGTTCGAGTTGCGAGCGCATCGTGCGGATGCACCACTCGTCCAGGAACCTCCCGGCCCAACGGGGACTGACGTACTGCCAGAATCGCTGAAAGTCTTCTCGCAGCAAGTGGGCCCGTACACTCTTGAGGTTGTACTTCAACAGTTCCGCTAGCTTGACGGTCTGCTTGTCGGTCAGGTTCTCCCGACGCTTCAACAAGCACCACCGCGAATGCTTGAGAATCTCCTCGTAGCCGTCGGCCTTCATCTGCCGCGCCTCGCCGGCTCGCACTTCGTCGATCGCCTGGTTCATCTTCTGCACGATGTGAAAACGGTCGAGTACATGGACTGCCTGGTTCGCCTTCTTGGCGATCACCTTCAAGTACGCCTTCCACATGTCGCTGCACACAAACTTGAGTTCTCCCGCAGCGCTCTTTGCCCAGCATGCGAAAGAACCGCAAGAAGGTCTTGGCGGTGCGATCCTGGCCGATCCACAACAGACGCTTCCGCTCGGCGTCGATCTGATAGACCAGCGTCAGGTACTTGTGGCCGCGTTGCCACTGCACCTCGTCCACGCCGATCGACTCGATCCTCTCCAAGTTGCGGTGTGCCAAACCCCACGACACCGCATGTTTTACCGAGCGAAACACGTTCTGCCACGTCGTGCCAAAGGCCTCGGCCACCCCTTTCCAGGAAAGGCGCTTTGCCCAGCCGGCCAGAAACCAGCGATAGGTCGTCGTCAACGAATGCTTGCCGTCGCACCAGGGAACCTGCTCCACCTTCACGCCACAAGTCGGGCATTCGACCCGACGCATCGCGTAGACAAAGTAGACGGCGATCCGCCACAGCGGGACGTACTCGAACCGACGCTCGGCCAAGCGGTCGTACCCAGGCGCAGCCTGGCCGCAGCCCGAACATCTTGCCCGGCCGTTGGCCCGCGGCTCGATCGGAATCTCGATGGCGGTCTTGGTCTCGGGATCGGCCCATCGCGCTTCTTGGTACACGAACGACTTGTGCCGCTCGACATGATTGAGGATAGTTTTCAGTTGCACGGCTGGGGGCCTCACGCTGGATGATGCTTGGTAACACCATCCATAACCGGTTCGCTCGCAGCCGTGTACTTGTTTACCTGCCAGCCATACTGGCTATACTTGCCGTTGCCTGGTGAAACGGAGTGGGGCTCTGCTGGGAAGCAACTCCACAAGGGATAGCCAGGTCGAGGGCGCGTCAAGGACGCTCCGCTGCCCCGACGGCTTCTGTCACCGGGGCAGCCCTCTTTCATTCCCCCTTGAACGCCCGAGCCATGCCTCCGAAAATCCAATCGCAAAATCACCATCACGCTTGACTATCACCCACTGTTCCTGGTGAAGACCCACTTTTTAAGGTGGAGCGACTCTAATGCCTACGTCCTAGGCATATCCCGCCTATTGGTAGGTCTTTGCGGAGAGATTTGCAATGTGCTATCACGTCATTCGTATCAGTCTCGTACTGTTCGTTGCCGATTCGTTTTGCTCGTCACTTCCCGTGGCACGGGCCAGCCGGCAGG
>DATGCC010000990.1:0-4231 GCA_035312345.1 Rhodothermales bacterium | reverse complement strand
CCGGAGACACGGCGGCGGGCGCGCAATCCGATTCAGTACCGCGACTTTATGAGCGACGCGGCCACGCGCACCCGCTATTGGGCGCGTAGCGCCATCGGTTGGCCCCGCATGTCCACGGCCCGCCCCAATGCCGGACACCGGGCGCTGGCACGGATGGAAACCGCTGGATTGGTGCAGGGCGTCATCACCCAAAACGTGGACCGGCTGCATCAGGCCGCGGGCAGCCGCCGCGTGGTGGAACTGCACGGGGCCCTCGGCGAGGTGCGCTGCCTCGACTGCGAAGGCATCGAAGCCCGCGAACAGTTCCAGACGCGCATTGCCACGCTGAATCCGGGCTGGTCGGCGCAGGACGTGGAGATCGCGCCGGACGGAGATGCGGAACTGGCAGCCGGAGCGGCGCAGGCGTTCCAGGTGCCCGACTGTGTACAATGCGAAGGGACACTCAAGCCCAATGTGGTTTTCTTCGGCGAGAACGTCCCGCGTGAGCGTGTGGATGCCGCCTGGGCTTTGCTGGATGAAGCCGACGCGCTACTCGTCGTCGGCTCGTCGCTGGCGGTTTATTCCGGCTATCGGTTTGTGCTGAAAGCGGCCAAAGAAGAGATGCCTGTCGCCATCGTCAACCTGGGGTCGACGCGGGGCGACCATCTGGCGCAGGTGCGTGTAGATGCACAGCTCGGCGAGGTGCTGCCGCCACTGGCCGATGCACTCGTTGGAGAGGACTCAGTGGTGTGAGGACAGAGGCCGCTCAATGATTTCGGCGACGTTGCCGAAGCGATCTCGGAAAGCCAGATACTTCCCTTCGGGTGATGATTGTGGTTCGTCGTGGAGTAGCGTGACGCCCTGTTGGCGCAAGGCTTCTGCTGCCGCGTGCAAATCCGACGTCGCAAACACAATCATCGATTGGGTGTCGTCGGGATAGTTGATGGACGTTGGTTTTAGGCCGCGGTGCTCATGTAGCATGAAACCAAACGAGCCATCGGCATGCAGGAGCGGCAAGGCAGCCGGGAGGTAGTTTTCGGTCATCGGGACAAAGCCTAGCTTGTCATTGTAAATCGCCCGCGCCGCCTGCATATCGGGCAGGTAGTAGCCGATGTTGTAAATGCGGATGCCCGTGAGTGTTGTGTCCCGGCGGACCTGCTGCTCAACGAGCGAATGCACGTTGCCAAACGGATCGCGCACCTTGGTGGTGAGGCCGAGCGGTTTCCCTGTTTCCTGGTTGAAGCCGTACGGTTCAGGCGGATCGGTCAGGAACGTGACGTGGTGGGCTTTTAGCCGTGCCATCGTCGCTACCAGATCCGCTGTCTCAAAGACCAGAATGGTTTGCGACACCTGCGGATAATCGACGGGCGCAGCATGCCGGGTGCGTTCCAGGCGGAGTGGCAGCACCTCGCCATCAAGCAGCACACTTGCTGGATAGTTCGCTTCGGAAAGAACGGGGAGCCCAAGAAGGTCCCGGTAAAAGGTTAGCGCCTCGGCCATGTCCGTCACCTTGACTTTCACTTCGTGGACGCGCAGTAAGGAATCGGTAGTGTCGGTGGAGGGCTGACCCAATACAGGCGAGATCACGGCCAGGAAAAGCAGGCTAAAGCAAATGGATCGAAGCAGTTGGGACATGGGAATACGCTCGGTTTTGTGGAAAAGAAAACAGAACAGAACTTTATCATCGTTGAATGATGGGGCGCACTTCGACGGTGCCGCCGTAGCGTAGCTGCGGACATCCTTTGGCAAGGGAGAGCGCCTCTTCATAATCCGCCGCTGCGATGATGAAGTAGCCGCCGATCCGGTCAGACGCGGCGGAGATGGGGTGCACGGTTGGATTATTGGCTCCTTCGAGCAGGTTGCCCTCAGGGGCTAATTCATCGCCTGCTACCAAATGACCGGCGGCGGCCAACTCGCCTGCCCAGGCAACGTATTCGGCGACAGCAGCTTCTTGTTCTTCGGGCGAGTTCAGGGCAAGGCCCTCGTCGTGCAGTAGTAGCATGAAGTGCGGTTGCTGGGCTGGGACGGCAGCGACTTGCTCTTGATCGACAGAACCAGTCCAGAAATAGAAAACCACGGTGGCACCGGCGAGGAGGAGGAACAGCCACAGGGCTGTTTTTGCAGCCATGGGCAGTCGCCGAGGCGCGTGGGCCGGCCGGTCCGCTGCCGGACGCGCCTCGCGGGGTGATGCGATAGTCGCTTGCAGTCGATGCCAGGCGGTCTGGGTGGCTTGTGTCTCCGGTGCTTCGTCGCGTCCCAGGGCAGCCCATTGCCAGGTGCGCAGTAGTTCTTGCCGGTCCTGAGCAGAGAGGCTATCGAGCCAGGCTTGTACGTCGGGCGGTGGAGTGGTGTCGGGCGGTCGGTGATCTTTTTTCATAGCAACAAATCG
The DNA here is from genome assembly GCA_035312345.1 of Rhodothermales bacterium. Classification (GTDB taxonomy): domain Bacteria; phylum Bacteroidota; class Rhodothermia; order Rhodothermales; family DATGCC01; genus DATGCC01. The sequence goes on along the minus strand of DATGCC010000990.1, from coordinate 1,863 downwards.
GGATCGTAGGCACGCAAGCGGGTTCGCAGGTGGCGTAGCGCACCCGTGATATGTTTCTCTACCGTCTTGGTCGACAGGTTCATGACATGCGCGATTTCCTGGTAGCTCAGGCCCGCAAACCGGCTGAGTTCAAACGCTTCCCGCCGTCGTTCTGGCAGTTCCTGGATCCAGGTGCGTATGCGGTGCTGCATCTGATCGGTATCCAGTTGGTCCGCAGGATCGGATGGATTGGTGCGGGAAGGCATGGTGGTGAGTAGCGTGCTGCGGGTGGTGGTATTGCGCTGGTGGTTCAGGCAGAAGTTGCGCACCGTCACATACAGGAAGGCTTTGATAGAACGGCTGGGGTCGAGAGAAGCGCGTCGTTCCCAGAGCCGGAGGAACGCTTCCTGCACGGCATCTTCGCTGGGGCCATCACGGGCGGTGCGCTGGCGGGCGTAGCGGAGCAGATCGGGATAGAGTGTGGTGAACAGAGCGGCGAACGCTTCCAGGTCCGCCGCCTGGAGCCGCTGCGTCCATGCTGCTAGTTGCTCCGGTTGCGGCTGGGACATGAGGACGCTGAGAAGGCAGAAGGTGAAAGGGATGTATGAATGATACACATCAACCGCCCTTGCCCCCCACACCGGAACCCGCTATCCGCCAAAACGTGTTGAGATCAACCTTTGCTTCCCAACCCTATCCCGATAACAATGAATACGTTAGCCCGGCGCGGATTTTCTGCTCTAGTGCTCTGTTTCCTGCTTGCCGCTCCTGCGCTGGCGCAGGAGACGCCCGTAGGCGCGTGGAAAACCATCGACGACGAAACGGGCAACGAGCGCTCCATCGTCGAGATTTATGAGGAGGGTGGCAAGCTCTTCGCGCGCGTCACGGAGTTTTTTCCCGCCGAAGACGAGCCTGCCGAGCCGGTCTGCGAAAACTGCAAAGGCGACCGGAAGGACCAGCCGGTTCTTGGCATGGTCATCATGTGGGATATGGAGCAGGACGACGACGAATGGTCCGGCGGGCGCATCCTCGACCCGAAGAATGGCAAGACCTACCGCTGCAAGATCTGGATCGAAGACAACGGCAACCTGAGAGTGCGCGGCTACCTCGGCCCCTTCTACCGCACACAGACCTGGCTACCGGTTGAGACGAGCGGGTGAGCATCTTTTCCCAGGCACGTACGTTAGCCCACCATGAGACATTATGCCGACATCGCAATTTATGGGCGGGATGGCCTGCTAAAGCTCCTGGTAGAAGCTAAGAGCAAGCGAGGGGCATCGCAGGAATGGGCGGCACGGCTTCGGCGTAACATGTATGCGCATGGTCAACTTCCCCGTGCTCCCTATTTTCTACTAGCCCTTCCAGATCGATTTTTTCTGTGGCAGGACGTGGCGGATCCGCATGTGCCTGTAGAACCCTCCTACACTATTGATTCATCATCTCTACTCGAATCTTACTTTGAACGAGCGGGCACATCGAGTCAGACGGTTACGGAGAAAGGGCTAGAACTGGCTATCTCTGCATGGTTAGAGAAGCTCACCAGCAGTTATAGTCAGCCTGTGCATCAACAGGAGCACTGGTTGCGATCCTCAGGATTGCTTGATGCTATTCAAGGAGGGCGCGTAGAGGTACAAGCTCTAGTATAAGGTGAATGTTTACGTCGAAACCAACTTTGTGCTCGAATGGGCCCTGTTGCAAGAACAGCACGCAAGCTGTGAGCAGATCGTAGGGCTGGCCGCAGAAGGACAAATACGTCTTGTCCTTCCAGCGTATTCGCTCGTCGAACCGCATGAGACATTGACGCGCTTCTTCAAGAAACGACAACTCATTACAGAAGAGGTACGTAATGAGTTGCGGCAATTGGGGCGGTCTGCTCCCTATGAA
>DATGCC010000989.1:0-7318 GCA_035312345.1 Rhodothermales bacterium | reverse complement strand
CCCCCACCATGACCGAAGAACGCTGGCAACGCATCCACGAGGTGTTCCAGGCCGCCCTGGAGCAACCCGCTGCCGCACAGGCTTCCTTCCTTGACGAAGCCTGTGCGGGTGATCCTGTGCTGCGCCAGGAAGTGGGGTCGCTGCTGGAAGCGGCGGTGCAAACCGGCGGGTTCGACCGTCTGGCCAAGCGCTTTGCACTGACAGAGGCCGAGGCATTGCCCGACCATATCGGGCCGTACCGCATCAAGCGGGAGATCGGACGGGGCGGGATGGGCATCGTCTACCTCGCTGTGCGCGACGATGACCAACTCAGGCAGCCCGTCGCGCTGAAAGTCTTCCATGCTCGTACGCACCGTGCCGACCTCGCTGCCCGCTTTCTGGCTGAACGGGAAATCCTCGCGCAACTCGACCACCCCCACATTGCCCGCCTGCTCTTCGGCGGCATGACGGAGGATGGGATGCCCTATTTTGCGATGGAATATGTGGAGGGACAGCCTATCACCGATTATGGTAGCATCCTCGCCATCAACGACCGCCTGCAACTGTTTCTCGACGTGTGTGCCGCCGTGCAACACGCCCACCGCCACCTCATCGTCCACCGCGATCTCAAACCATCCAACATTCTCGTCACTGCCACGGGCGAGGTCAAACTGCTCGACTTCGGCATTGCCAAGCTGCTTGATGAAACATCCATGCCAAGCACGATGCCGCTTACGCAGACGGGGCTTCGGCTGATGACGCCTGAATATGCTGCGCCGGAGCAAATCCGCGCCGAGCCGATCACCACGGCGACCGATGTGTACCAACTCGGCGTTTTGCTCTACGAACTCCTGACAGGACGCCGCCCGTACCAGCTACCCAGCCGCCTGCTGCATGAGGTCGCACGGATCATTTGCGAAGAGCCGCCGGAAAAGCCCAGCACAGCGGTAACCCACACCGCCGACAGCACACCCCAACCCGACGATGCCACCCGCAACCGCCTGCGCCGCCGCCTCGAAGGCGACCTCGATACCATCGTGTTGATGGCCATGCGCAAGGAGCCGGAGCGCCGGTATGCCTCGGCAGAAGCCCTGGCCGACGACCTGCACCGTCACCTCAACGAGCTTCCTGTCCGCGCCCGTCCCGATACGTTAAGCTATCGGGCGACCAAGTTTGTCCGGCGGCATCGGTTGAGCATCGTGGCCGCCTCGCTCATGGCGTTGCTGATCCTGGGCTTTGGCGTGGCGATGGCGATCCAGGCCACGCGCATCGCCCGCGAACGGGACCGCGCGGAAGAAGCCACCGCCTTCCTGGCAAGCGTACTGGAATCCTTCGAGCCGGCCCAGGCCCATGGCAGCCTCGTAGATACCCGGCAATTTTTGGCACAGGCCGTCCGGCGCATCCGCACAGAGCTGGGCACCCAGCCGCTCGTGCAGGCCACGCTGCTGGATGTGCTCGGGCAGGTCTATCAGTATCGGGGCCAATACGCCGAGGCAGATTCGTTGCTGGACGAAGCGCTGGCACTCCGGCTGCGCCAGCTTGGCCCCCGGCACCTTGATGTAGCCCAAAGTCAGTTCCACCTAGCGGTGCTGCTTGAGCGGATGGGTATCTACGAGCGATCCGACTCGCTCTACCAGGCGGCCCTCGCCACCTACCGGAAGCAACTGGGGCCTACGCACCCCGACGTCATTTATCCGCTGTCGAGCCGGGCCAGCCTGCTCAGTAGCCGAGGCGACTTTGCGGCGGCAGAAAGCCTCTTCCGCGAGATCCTGGCTACCTACACCGAACCGCTCGGTGACCATCTAGACATTGCCACCTCCATGCTCGATCTCGGTCAACAACTGGTGGAGCAACAGCGCTATGCCGAAGCCGATTCCCTTTTCCAGGAGGCGCTTGCCATGCGCCGACGGCTGGTCGGAGACGTGCATCCTACTGTAGCCAACGCACTGGACGCGGTCGGCTGGCTGGCCTTAGAACGTGGGGACCTGGAAGCGGCTGAAGCAGCCTTTGTCGAAGCGTACGACATACGCCAGATGATCTTCGAGGAAGGCCACGCGGACTTGGCGTCTAGCTTCACAAACCTGGGCGACGTGCGCTACCGAACCGGTGCCTATGCTGAAGCGGAACGCCTGTACCGCGACGCGCTCGCCATCTACCGGCGCGCTTTCGGCGAACAGCATCCTGATGCGATAGAAGCCATGCAGCAACTGGCCGCAACGCTGGAGGCCCAGGGTCGGCCTGCCGCCGCCGCCGCCCTCCGGCGCACGTACCAATGATGGGCCCGGCTGGCACACCCCGCACAGGCATCCCCTTATTTCACCAATAGCATCGAGCGTGTTTCGACGTAGTCGCCTGCTTCGAGCCGATAAAAATAGACGCCACTGGCTACGCGGCGGCGCTGCTCGTCGGTCCCATTCCACCGAACAGTGTACGTCCCAGAAACTTGCTGCTGGCTTACCAGCGTCGTCACCTCCCTACCCAATAGGTCGAATACGCGGAGTCGCACCATAGAAGGCTGTTGGATCTGGTACTGAATGACGGTTTCCGGGTTGAAGGGGTTGGGGTAGTTCGGCTCCAGGACAGGTGTACGCGGAAGGGTCTCTTCCTCTGCCCGCGCCGTGCGTGTTATCAGATCAAGGGCAACGCCATAGGGACTATTCAGATTTGACGCAAGATCTTCAACCTCGCTGCCATCCAGGTTGGCCCGTTGCACCTTTTCTCTATTGAGATCCGCCCAATACAGCTTGCCACCATCCACATCCAGGGCAATCTCGGTCGGGAGATTTAAGCCCGTGACGACATCTTCGACCGTTCCTCCGTCAAGAGGAGCACGTTGGATACCATCGGTGGTTGCCCAGTACATCATACCATTTGCCAGATCCAGTGCCAGATCCTCGGGATCCGCTAACTCCGAAAGCAGATCTTCCCTTTGTGTACCATCCAGGTTCAACCGCTGTACCAGACCATCCCGGTAAATCCAGTATATTTTTTCCTGCTGCAGATCGAGCGCCATGCCGGTAGGATTCCCTACGCCAGAGGCAAGCTCTTCGATGCCCGTGCCATCGGTGTTGGCCCGATAAAGCTGTCCCCGATGTGTCCAATAAAGCTTACCATTTCCAATAGCAATTGCTGATGGGGATGAATCAAAAACGACAAGGTCTTCGATATTCGTGCCATCCAGATTTGCGCGTTGAATGGCACGAAGTGACCAATCAATCCAGTATATCTTGGCACTCGCTTCGTCAATAATCAGATTTTGCGGCTCTGAAACAGGTGTAGTGATGAGGTCTTCAACATTGGTGCCATCGAGATGCGCCCGCTGGATGGCACGAGCCGTCGTCCAGTACATTCGGTTATCTGCCGGATCGAGTGCAAACGAATAAGAAAAGAGACTCGTTGTGCCCAACGTCTCCACTTCGCTGCCATCCAGATTGGCCCGTCGAATCATCGTGTCGCCACTTGTCCAATAAAGCTTGCCTGCGGTGGCATCTAGGGCAAGCCCGGCCTTACTGTTCGAGTCTGAGATGATGTCCTCGGGATTGGAACCACTCAGGTTAGCACGCCGAATGCGCCCCTGGGAATCTGCCCAGTAGAATTTGCGTGCTGCTACATCCAGGGCAATCTCATAAGGTATTTCCGAACTCTCCGTGACCACGATATCTTCCACACCGCTCCCATCAAGGTTGGCACGCTGAATTTTAAGTCCGCTGGCCCAGTACATCTTGCCATTTTCGAGGTCCAGATCCATATCGAAGATACCGGTATAGAACGGGCCATCGAGGACAACAAGGGATTCAGCATTGCTTCCATCGAGGTTGGCACGCCAGATCTCTGGACCATTCCGCCAGTACATCTTGCCCTGATCCAGGTCGAGCGCCATCCCTGCCTGCGCGCGATCCGCCCCCAGCAGTTCTTCAATGTTGGTGCCGTCCAGGTTGGCGCGCTGTACTTTTCTGGCGTTATAATCGGACCAATACATTTTCCCAGCATCCGTGTCGATGGCGATGCCTTGAGCCCGCGCAAAGGTGGCTGTAATGATGTCACGGGCGTTAGATCCGTCGAGTTCGGCGCGTGTGATCTTGCCCGACCACGACTCCGTCCAGTACACATGCTGGCTCTGGGCGAGGACATCGGTAGAGGTCAGTATCCCTACCAGAAAAACGCCGAGCAGAAAACATTGGGCCTTCGTAAATGCACGCGCTACCTGCGGCATGGCTGTACTCCCTGAGTGTATGTGTAGGATGTCGTTACGCAGTACCTCCCAAACTTCTTACACGCAAGGGTGCCCTACAACTGAAAATCCGATTCAACTTGTAATTTTATCCTACCGACAGGTCTTCCATCCGCGTGGGTAGATGCGAATCACCTCCCATACGAACCTCCTTCCAGACCCCGGCGTACCATGCACTGCATTGTTTGCCACCGCCTATATCCTCTATGGCTCCCCAGTTTAACGTCCCTGTTTTTTACCGCAGCCCGATCATTTCGCAGGTGAAGGCTGCTCGCCGTACCCTTGACCCACGTAAGCGCGACCTCGCGCCATCCGTGCTCGACTTCGGGCCGATTCGCTTTAAGATTGCCCGGCACTTCGGCTTCTGCTATGGTGTCGAGAACGCCATCGAAATTGCCTACCGTGCGCTCGACGATCATCCCGACAAACGCATTTTTCTGCTTTCGGAAATGATCCACAACCCGCACGTCAACCGCGATTTGCAGGAGCGTGGCATCCGGTTTCTGCGCACCACCTCGGGCGAGCAACTGATCCCGTTCGACGAACTCACACCCGACGACATCGTCCTTATCCCCGCCTTTGGCACCACGGTCGAAATCAAGAATGATCTCGAAGCCCGCGGCCTCGATACGAAAACGTACAACACTACTTGTCCATTCGTCGAAAAGGTGTGGCGACGTAGCGACCAGATCGGCTCGAAGGAATACACCATTGTGGTGCATGGCAAGCGGTACCATGAGGAAACCCGCGCCACCTTCTCGCACGCCAAGCAAGTTGCCCCCGTCGTCGTCGTGCGTGATTTAGACGAGGCCGAAGATCTGGCCCGTGTCATCCGGCAGGAAGCCACATCCAACTTTTTCTTCGCCCGCTTCCAGGATCGCCACACGCCCGGCTTCGACCCCGAACGCGACCTTCAGCGTATCGGCGTCGTCAACCAGACCACGATGCTCGCCAGCGAGACGCAGGCCATCGCCGACCTGCTGCGGCAGGCACTCGTGGATCGCTATGGCGAGGCCGACCTCCAGGAGCATTTTGCCGACACGAGCGATACGCTTTGTTACGCCACGCACGAGAATCAGGAAGCCACCCTCGCGCTCATCGAAGAGCCGTCGGACCTGGCCCTCATTGTGGGCGGCTACAACTCGTCGAATACCAGCCACCTCGTTGAGTTGTGCGAAGAGCGGATGCCCACGTATTTTATCAAAGATGCGGATGAGATCGTGTCAACGCGCACCATCCGTCACTTCGATTATATCACCAAGACGCTCCACGAAACCGACGACTGGTTTCCAACGCACCGTCCGGTGGACATCGTGCTGACGGCGGGTGCGTCCTGCCCGGATGCCTTGCTCGACCAAGTCATCCACAAGCTGATAAACTGGTTCCCCGATGTCCGCTCCATCGAAGAAGCGCTGGCTCCGTTTAAAGTTCAGGGTTCGGGGTTCAAGGTGTAAAGTTTATCGAGAAACAACCTTGAACGTTGAACCTGCACCCTCCAACGCCACACCTTCATGCTGCGGCCCATTTTTATCGGAATGATTGTGCTGCTTTTTACGCTCCTCGTCGGGTGTGATTTGTTTGCGTCACGCACACCCGCCGATCCGATCAGTGAGGGCGGCACCTTTGTACAACCGGATGCGCCGGACCTCGTGGTCGATAACCTCCAGGCGGCCATTGCCGAGTTGAATACGGCCAACTACCGGCGTTCTCTGGCCGAAGACCTGGCTTTTCAGCCCACCGCCACTGCGGAGGCCAGCGATCCTTCACTCTGGGGTGGGTGGAGCAAAACGGAAGAAGTCAGCGCCTTCACCACCATCGCTGAGGCCGCCCGCCTGAGCAACGGACACCTCCTTCGCCTGGAGGATCAATCCATCGAAGTAGGCGACACACGCTACACGCTCGACGCCACCTACGTGCTCGTCGTCCGCCACAGCCGTGCCGACGTGCCCGACACGCTCCAGGGCCGCCTCATCTGGGAAATCGCGCAGGGCAATGACGGCCTCTGGTCGTTGCAACGCTGGACCGACCGAGAACTCGGCAACAGCCCTTCATGGAGCGACCTGAAAGCTGGCTTTGCGAAATGATATGGGATTGGAAAATTGGGAAATAGAAAAAAGGACATCAGGTGGCACCGAGGACGGTGCAAAGGAGCCCGTCTCTTCTCCCTTCCCCCTTTCCGCTTCCCTCTTCCCTGTCTTCCTGGCTTTCCTCCTCGCTGCCTGCAACCCCTTTGCCCCTGACCTTCGAGAAGGCGATCCCTTCGGCAGCTTGCTCGGCGACCAAACGACCGTGGAGGGTTTCTTTACCAACTTCCGCAACGCCTATGAACTGCGCGACCTGTCACTATACGAGCCGCTACTCGATTCTTCCTTCGTGTTTGAATATTTTGACTTCGACGCTGGCATCGACCGGGAATGGGGCTTTTCTCAGGAGTTGACCTCTACGTCGCGCCTCTTTCAGAACGCCGGGCTGATCCAGTTGCAGTGGAACCAGATCCTGTCGCAGCAGGTGCTCGACGCCGGGCGGCAATCCCAGGTGGTGCGCTCGTTCAACCTGACCATTTCGCTGGAGGGCGGCGAGGTGTTCCGCACCGATGGCAATGTCAACTTCCTGCTCGTCCGCCCGGACACCATGGCTGTCTGGCGTTTGAGGCGCTGGCGCGATGAAAGCGAATTGTGACGGTTGTTTCACTACAATATCTTCGTTCTCGGTTGCAGGTTGAATGGCTTTTCTGTACCTAAAAGCCGATTCAACTGCTCTTCTCAACCCCCACGATTATGAACCAGGCTCTTGAATATGCTCACGCGCATGCGGATGACTTCGTCAGCCAGCTAGAAGATTTCCTGCGTATCCCCTCCATCAGCACCGACTCGGCCTACAAAGACGATGTGCGGCGGGCCGCCCAGTGGCTGGCCGATCACCTCCAAGCCATCGGCATCGACACCGTCGAGGTGATGGAGACAGGCGGGCACCCCATCGTCTTTGCCGAACACATCGTTGATCCTGAGCGCCCGACGGTGCTCGTCTACGGGCACTACGACGTGCAGCCACCCGACCCGCTGGAGTTGTGGACATCGCCGCCATTCGAGCCGGTGCGCAAAAACGGGA
>DATGCC010000988.1:0-6630 GCA_035312345.1 Rhodothermales bacterium | reverse complement strand
GTGTTGATGCTCTTGCGAGATGACGACGGACGAACGACGACAGCAAAGACGCACTCTTATCGTCCATCGTCGTTCGTCTATCGTCCAGGCCGTCCTGTCCCATCAACACCTTTAGATCACAACCTGTGAAAGTACGGGTGTTGGGGAGTAGTAGAAAACACTCCCAAACACCCACCGCCAAGCTTTTCTCCATCCTTTCTTTAGAAACATTTCAGGCTGCTTGGGCTTCAAGCAACCGTTGTTCATAAAGAATTCGGCTTTCAGAAGCGATTGTCGTTGCTACGGCAGATTGCTTTTCGAGGGGTAGAAGCTTTATATTATACGACTTGGGCCGCGCCGAGCGGCTCTTTTTGTCTCGGCGTCTGGGCAACCGCGCAGGCGTTTTTTGCATGTTTGGCGACAAAGGACTTTTCCAATGGCACGCAAAGATCAACTGACGGGGAAGGGCCCGGTGTCGGGCAACCACGTCTCGCACGCGAATAACAAGGCCAAGCGCCGCTTCAACGTGAACCTGCACAAGAAACGGTTCTTCATCCCCGAAGAAAACCGCTGGATCACGCTGAAAGTGTCTAACAAGACGCTTAAGACGATCAACAAGAACGGGATCCAGGCGGTGCTCGAAGAAGCGCGCAAGCAAGGCGTCCGCGTCTGATTGGGCGCGGTCTTCCCCTTCCGCATCCCGCTAGCATTCAACCATAGACCAGGCTGGTACCATGGCCAAGAAAGGCAAAGATGTCCGTCACCAGGTGACCCTGGAATGCACGGAAGCGCCCGGTACGTCCCGCTACTCGACGATGAAAAACCGTCGGAACACGCCGGGCCGTATGGAGCTAAAGAAATACAACCCCGTCCTCCGCAAGCATACCATCCATAAGGAGATTAAATAACCATGGCAAAGAAAGTCAGTAAGAACCAGCGTACCGACCGTGGTAAGAACACCGTCACGGTGAATATGGCGAAGATCGTGGTGGCCGAGAAGAAAGAGAACGGTCAGTACAGCTTCCGCCAGAAGATGGTGCCGCTCGATAGCGTACAGGCCGAAATGAAGGCCGCCCGCAACTGATTTTGGATTTTCGATTGGGGATTTTGGATTAGGTTAAACACGCTAACCTTCATCAATCCAAAATCAAAAATCCGCAATCCAAGATTGGAAGGCGGGGCGTGGCGCAGCCCGGTAGCGCGTCTGCTTTGGGAGCAGAAGGTCATCGGTTCGAATCCGGTCGCCCCGACATTTGTACGCTCGCAGTCTCCCTGCGCCCGTAGCTCAACGGGATAGAGCAGCGGTCTTCTAAACCGCAGGTTGCAGGTTCAAGTCCTGCCGGGCGTGCTCAACACAATGGAGTTACAGAAAGGCTCATGGGGCTTCATGCCCGGTGGGCCTTTTGTGTTTTGCAAACCGCTCAGAAGTAAAGGAAACCGTAATGTCACGTTTAAGCTGGAAAAACGCGGGTTCCTCCGTCGTAAGAGCGCGCAACCTCTCCCCTTTTCAGATTTAGCAACGACGCCTCGCATGGCTCAGGCAGACACCCAGCGGCCCGCCGCCAAAGAAATCATCGACACCCTGGCCGAAGCGCTACGCGCCGGGCTAGAGCGCATCGACGACGAATACATTCTGGTGCCTGCCAGCTACGAGGTTTTCATCCACGCCGAGGCCTACCAGGAGTTGGAGCCGATTTTCAAAGTCATCCGCCAGCGGGCCCGTGTCCGGCTCGACCGGGAACTCGAAAAGCTGAACGACGGCACCACGGTGCTTGGCTGGGCGCGCAAGCTCATGCAACCGGGTCGCCCTCCGGTGACCTATGAGCGAGCCGGACGCTCCTGGCACATCGACATCTACCCAACCCACGACGCCGACGCTGATACGGGCTATATCGCGGTTGTGGCTGAATTGGTGCCGCCAAAGGATGTCGCTGCATCGGGTCCCAAGACGCGCCGCCTGACGGTTCGCGATGTGACGGGGCATTTCAGCACAAAGCTGCTCGAAGCAGATGAGCCGGAAGAGTCTACCTCTACGCCCAGCCGGGCCACCGTGCGTACCAGCGCGGGTGGCCGCGAAGAGCAGGTGGGGCATGGCCCCAAACCGTTGGCTCGCCTGACTTTCACCGATGATGCTGGCAAACGAACCGTCGTCTTGACTGCTATCGAGACCGCCATCGGGCGCAAGGATGAGGCGTATGAGTGGGTGGGCGTCAAGCTTGATACGGTCGATGATGTGTCACGCGAGCACTTGCGGATTCGTTATGAGGAGGCCGAGGACCGTTTTGCTATTAAGGACCTGAGTTCCTTTGGCACCACCGTTGCCGATGCGGATCGCCCGGATGACAAGCACGCCGTACCCTCCAGTATCGACCCGGAGAGCGGCAACGACCTTGACCGGTGGAAGCCACTGCCGCATCGTGCCGTTATCGGCCTCGCCGACGTTATCTTTCTCAACTTTGAAGCCCTCGTCTGATGCTTGACCTCCTCTTTCTCATCATCTTTCTGGTGCTTGCTGTGGGTCTGCTCATTTCGCATTTGCGAGACGAGGGGCTGTTCTTGCGCTAATCCATCCACGGGATCTGCCGAACCGATGCCGAAATCACCACGTCATCGCTCGGCGGCCCAGAGCGATGTGGGCCGTCAGCGCGAAGCCAATGAAGACACGTACGTCCACCGCCCTGCCGATGGCCTCTTCGCTGTGATCGATGGGATGGGCGGGTATGCGGGCGGGGCCGTCGCGGCCGAGGAAGCGCGTCAGGCGCTGATTCGTCGCGTCCGCCACCGCACGGGTGCTCCTGAGATCCGCCTTCGGGAAGCCGTGGCGCTGGCCAACAACCAGATCTTCCGCCGCGCCGGGCACGAGCCGGACCTCGCCCACATGGCCTGTGTGCTGACCGTCGCGCTCGTGGAAGGATCGCGTGTGTATGTGGCCCATGTCGGCGATACGCGGCTTTACAAAATCAAAGCAGAGGGCATCGAAAAGCTGACGCACGACCACTCAGTCGTCGGCGTGCGCGAGGATGCGGGGGAGTTGTCGGAGGCGGAGGCGATGGCGCATCCTCGCCGCAACGAGGTCTTGCGCGATGTAGGCTCCGAAGAACACGGCGCGCACGACGCCAACTTCATCGAATACCTGGAAGCCGATTTCGAGCCGGATGCGGCATTCTTGTTATGCAGCGATGGCCTGACGGATCTCATTCCCGAAGCCGAGATCCAGACGCTGGTCAGGCAGCAGGCAGGTCGTCCCGAGCAGTCGGTTCAGCACCTCATCGACCGCGCCAACGAGGCAGGTGGCACCGACAACATCACCGTCGTCCTTGTGGAAGGGGAAGCGTTTGGGGCAAGTGCTGTAGAACAGGAGACAGCACCAGTTGCCGATGCCGCGTCGCCCACTTCGCCGTGGGCCTACTTCGCCGGTGGCCTGGGCGTGATGCTCATTTTATTCTTGATCGGTGCGGCACTGTGGACTTCGAGAGACGCCGAGCCAACAAGGACAGAAGCCCCGCCCGATTCGACCCTTTCTTTTACCGAATCGTTCATGCGCTGGAAGGCTGAAGCATTGCCCGGTGATGGCTGGACAGAGCGCACACCGCTGGCATCACGCCTCGTGCTCCGTTCATTGCCCGATGGTGCCATGCAGTTGGTTCCACCGCCGGGTCTTTCGCCAGATTCTGTTGCTAGCGCAGCCGGACCGTGGGCACGCGGCTTCTGGTTGTCGCTTCCTGACTCGTCTGCGGTAATAGGCATTCTCATAGAAGGTGCTGCTGATTCTACCGACTTCAACGTTCTGCTGGCCCGCTCGGATAGCACTGCGATGGAGCCATGAAACGCTCGCTTCCTCTTTTCACGTTAGGTAGCCGTATCCCTGCCTAATCCAGGCGTCACAACCAAATTACGGGCCGTCCGGGCAACTCTGCGAAGCTGATGCGTAGCAGTATGAAACGGAGTAAACCCAACAAACACATGGCCTCAAGACCCACACGGCAGACCGCCTATTTCGACCGCTACGAGCTACTGGAGCGTGTAGGCGAAGGCGGTTATGGCACTGTCTATAAAGCACGGCATCGCTTTCTGGAAGAGATCTTCGCCCTCAAAGTGTTGCCTCCGGCCCTGCGCGCTGACGAGGTGGCGATGGCACGGTTCGAGCGTGAGGTCAAGGCCCTGCGCCGACTCGATCATCCCAACGTGGTGAAAGTCAGCGATGCCGGGATTGAGGAGCGCTCCGGGTCGCCGTATCTGGCGATGACATTTGTGGAGGGGGAGACGTTGCACCATCGGGTGGAGGAAAGGGGCGCGTTGCCGGTCGAAGAGGTTGTCCGCATAGGCTGGCAGATCGCCGACGCCTTGCACCATGTCCACACCCGCGACGCTGAACACCCGCTCGTCCATCGCGATGTCAAGCCGTCGAACATCATCCTGACGCCCGACGGACGGGCCGTGCTGACCGACTTTGGCATTGCCTTCAGCGAAGCGTTGCCCCGCATCTCGCGAGAGGCCATTGGCACACCGGAGTTCATGAGTCCAGAACAGGCCGATGGCAAAGCGCTCGACGGGCGTAGCGACGTGTACAGCCTCGGCGTGGTGCTTTATGAAAGCCTGGCGGGTCGGATCCCATTCGAGGCCACCAGCGAAAGCCCCAGCGGGCTGGCGCACCTGATCCGGGGCATCCTCTACGACGACCCTGACCCCGTTTCTGCGCATCGCCCGGACGTGCCGGAGTGGCTTGAAGCCATCGTCATGCGATGCCTCGCCAAAGCGCCGGAAGATCGCTACGCCAGCGCCGGGGTGCTAGCTGAAGCCCTGCGCACAGGGCATCCCCATCCCGACGGGCAGGTTGCGGCTCCTCCACGCGCCCAACCCTCACGCACCCAACAAAGCAGGCCCGCCGCAACGAGCCGCAAGACACAACGCAGCATCCGGGCCGCTTCCACGATGGTTCCTCCTCCCAGCGAGGCGGCTCACCCTCCCGTCGAACGCAAGCGGCGCGGGGTGGCGATCACGGTCGTGGTCGGTTTTCTGATGCTGGTGTTGGCAGGCGCGGCGTTTGCCTGGTTTGGCAATGGCACTTCGCCATTCGCCGCCAACAAGCCGTCGGGTGATCCACGTGTAGCAACCTTGCTGAGCGAGGCCGACAGCGCGTTAGCCAACGACCGCCTCACCACGCCAAAAGGTGAATCAGCGCTTGATATGGTTGAGGCGGTAGAAGAAATCGATCCAGAAAACGACCAAGCCGACTGGCTGCGCGACCAGATTATCAAGGAATATGAAGGGTGGGGTGACAAGGCCCGCAAGGAAGCAAACTTTGCTGAAGCGCTAAAATACTACGAGCAGGCGATGGCGGTAGCTACCGACACCAGCGAAGCGCTCCAGCAAAAGCACGACGAGGTTGCCACCCTGGCCGCGCAAGCGCAAGAAATCGACGGGCGCAACAAAGGTCAGCGGAAGAAAAACCTCCGTGAGCGCCTCGGCTGGTAGCAGCGCTAGAGCACGAAGCGCAGCCCGCCGCCAATCGAAGCCTCTTCGAAGAAGTCACTGGCGCGATACTGGATCTGTACGAACGGTGTTAGCGATCCCGCGGTGCGGAAGTTGACGCCGCCAAGCACGTTGAACGCACTCTTCGTTTCTTCGATATCCTCTCCTCGTCTATCGATTGAGACGCGGATGGCACCGATGCCCAGGCCGAAGTAGGGCCGCACGGAGCTACCGGCCCCGACCGGCGGCGCATAGTGAAAGTTGGCGTTGATCGACAGGACGTCCGGGTTGTCGGTGAGGTACACTTCGAGCGTAGGGACAAAGGTGAGGCCCGTGACCGAGCCGATGGGCACATGCAACTCGCCACCCAACTGGGCCTCTTCCGAGTCGAGGCCATAGAGGGCTTTGACGCCGAGGCCGATTTGTGCCTGCGCTGGTGTATAGGCCAGGAAGCCAATCATCATCAGGAGAAGGGATAAAGATCGCTTGGTCATAGCTATCCGAAGATGTGGTTGCGGGATTTTGGTAGGCGAAGAACAGCCGATGCCACGAAGCAGCCCGCGGCTTGTTGCTGACTATTTCTAAAAAGGACAGCATCGTCAACAACTGAAAACAAACTTCGAGGTATGCTTTCGTGCTTGCCCCGGCTCCAGCACTGTTACTTCGGGCGACTTCGATTTAGCCACCTCATTTTCCATGACTCATGGCGACTGTAATTGTTAAGAAAGGTGGGGCGCAGGCAGCCGTTTCCACGCGGCGGGCCCGCGAACGGCGGTGGCTTCTTGCCGTGACGGTAGTCGTTGCCTGTGGCCTGTTGTTGCTGGGCGTCAAGCAGGCCCGCGACTTCGGCGATGTGCGTGCCCGGCTCGACAACGGCGAGATCGTCAACCTCAATGCACTGGAGCGCACCAACCAGGAGGCATTGAACAATCTGTTCGAGAATGTCTATGAGGACCCGGTAGATCGCACCTTCCTCGCATCCCGCATCGCCGAGCGGGTGCAAGAGCAGGGCGGTGTGCCCAATGTGGGCGCGCTCAATGGACTGGTGACCGCGGAAGAAATTGCTGAAGAGGGCGGTGCTCGCTACCAGGAGCGGCTGGCCGCGACGAACGAACAACTCGGTCTCACCCCCACCGTCGTCGCCCACGAAACACGTGCCGAACCGCCTACCTACCCCTC
>DATGCC010000987.1:0-10598 GCA_035312345.1 Rhodothermales bacterium | reverse complement strand
TGTGCGATTCAGCAAGAAGGAAGCGAGCCTGGTTGCGCACGGCAGGATCCAACTGGTTCATCCGTCGGTCAATCTCATTCACCACGCGCTGGAAGTCGCCGAGGGCATAGTAGACTTCGGCAAGCGCCAGCCCAAGGTTGCGGGCGTAGGGCGACTCCGGGTAGCGGGCCCCGAGCAGTTCAAATGCCCGTGCCGCCTGATCGAGTTGGTCCTGCTGGACGTGCGTGTAGGCGATGGCGTAGAGCGCGATGGGGGCCGTTTCTGTATTCCGGTATTCCTCGGCGGCACGGCGGTAATACGCAATAGCATGGTCCGTACGGCCCAGCTGCATCGACGACTCGCCCATCCAGTACAGCGCTTTCGCGCCGACCTCCGGCGTCGGGTCGTCCGCCAGCACTTGGTTTAGTGTTTCCAGCGCCCGCTCATAGTTTTCGGCGCGGTAGAAATACTGCCCCAGCGCCAGCCGCGCCTGAAACGCCAGCGGATGTCCGGGATACAACTGCTGAAACTCGCGGAACAGCGCCACGGCCTGATCCAGATAGCCAATGGCCAGCGACGATTCGGCGGCATAGTATAGGGCTTCGGCGGCGCTCACATGGTCGGGATAGCGCGTGCGGAAGGCATCGAAGCGCTCAATGGCCTGCTCGTACAGTTGATCTGAGTAGAGCTTGTAGGCTTCCGCAAACGCACGCTCGGGGCGTTCTGGAGCCCGCTGGGCCGTGGCCGATGGAGCACCGGCTCCCAGGAACACCAGGAGCACGATGGCGAAAAAGCGAAAAAGCGACGAGAAAGGAGATCGCACAGTCATAAAAGCGTGAGTAGCCGCGAGGAGAACAGGAGGCCGAACCGGCTGGCGGTGTCGTTAACGCGAGCAAAATAGATTGGCTCCATCTCACACGCGCGTCGAAAGTTTGTTGCGTTTGAAGGAAGCCGTCAGCTAGTGCTTTTCGCCTTCAGTGCTTGGGGTTGCACCTTCAAGCTCTTGGCTGATAGCTACTAGCTGACAGCTAAAAAGATGTAAAGCCCTGAACAATTTATACACGAATTCAGGAACGTTCTTATTGTGTAAGGTAAGAATTGTATCACCAGACCCGAACACCATGCCGTCTAAAAAAACAGCATCCAGCTCCCAGGACCCTAACGGATCTTCTTTTGAAGATGTTACGCGGGAGGAGTTAGAGGAGATGGAGCGCATGATGATGGAAGAACTCGACAGCCTCCAGTTCCGCGCTACGCAGGTGGTTAGTACCGCCGCTGTGGCTACGGCTGACTTTGCCGAGCAGATCCGTCCGCACTATGAGCAGAGTCGTGCCTATGTCAAGCAACATCCGGGCATCACGATGCTGGGAGCCTTTGCGCTCGGCATGGTACTCGGTGGTTTGTTAGGACGCGACTAACCGTTCGTCTTCAACACCCTGATATATAATGGAACCAGATACCAGCGATCAGTCGGACACCGTTCCCGGAGCATCCTCTTTTGAAGCTCTGCCGCCGCATGGACATGACCCACCGCTGCCGGAGACAGCACGCGAATGGGTCGAGCAGAATCAGTCCACGGCGATGCTGACGGCGTTCGCCATCGGTGTTTTCCTGGGCGTGTTGATGCGTCGTTAGCTGGTGATACAACCCAACCTGATAGGATAGAACTAAAACATAGGAGGCCCACTGTGGCTAAAAAACAAGACCAGACTTCAGAGCCAGAAAAAACCCTGGGCAAGGCCGCTGCCGAGGCGAAAGATGCCGTCAATGGAGCAGCGGACACGGTTGAAGAAACCGTGGATGAGGTGACAGACGACGTAAAAGAAGCCGCCGAGCAAGCCAGCGACCGGTTCGAGAAGGCCAAACGAGATTTGCAAGGTTCGGTCTCGAAACTCCGCGAGGACATCGCCGACATCAATTTGAACGATGCCCGCCAGCGAACGCGTACCTGGGTGGAAGAAAATCCGACCCTCGCGCTGTTTCTCGCCATTGGTACAGGATTATTGGTAGGCCGCGTCATCACGAAGGCGCTGACACCGGAGCCACCGCCGACGCTCAAAAAGCGACTCCAGACACGGAGCAAAGTGCTGGCCTCCCAGGCGCAGGATTATGCCCATGATCTCGGCGATGACATTTCCGACTGGACCTCTGACGCCGTATCCGTGCTCTCACGTAAAGCCAGCAAGGCTACCGAGGTCGCCATCCGCAGGGCACACGCCTTGGGCGAGGAAGTAGCTCGCCAGGCTGCCGAAGTATCTGACGAAGCGACAGAACGTGCCGCTGACTGGGGCGAAATCATCGCCAGCCAGTCGAGCCGCGCTGCCCACGCCGCGCAGGATCGGGCCGAGGATCTTGCCGGGACCGCCAAGGCCAAAGCGAGCCACGGCTTCGACGTAACCGAGTCGCTCTTCAACGCTGCCAAGACAGCAGCAGCAGCTTTTATCGTGAAGAAAGTCACCGACCTGTTTCGCAGCTAAGCGGAGTGCATCAGAAAAGAATGGAAGGCGTGCTAGCTGGACTCGTTCTGGCTAGCACGCCCGTATTTGGGGGGAATGCGTGGATTGGTTATTCTTCCAAAAAAACAGGGCGGCGTGTTTCTACGGTTTCGTTACGCACGAGATCTTTCACTTGAACAATCAAAACATAGTCCCCTGGTTGTTGATCGCTCACGTCTAGAATGAGGTATTGTCCGTCGTCGGTTGGTGTCCCTTCGCGTTCAAAAGCGATTGAAACGGCGTCCTCTTTCTTTCGGCCTAAGAGGCCTTTAATTTTGCCTCCTAGGCCTGTTTCCTTCTCTTTGTCTACAAGGATAGCTTCGACTTCGTACTCGGTTTGTCCCCTGTCATCCGACTGCAGGTAGTAGACTTCGAAGTAGAGATACAGGGGTTGCCGTACGGAATAGACGCCCCAGGGAGCAGGTTGAATGGAAAGGCCATTACGAAGTAGATACCCTGGCTGCTCAGAGGCTCCGTTCTGTTCCTCGATATGATAAGCGAGCAACAAGTCACTGAGCATCAAGTCCTGACGGTGATAGTTTGGCACCTCGACCTGGGAACGCTGGAGTCCCAGCACGTGCGCAGCCGCAGCCTCAAACTCGATGGCCAGGGTGTGCTGCCCTGGCAATGCTGCCAGCTTGTGGGTGCCAACCCAGAGGGTAGTGGCAGAAAAAGTCTGCTGTCCCTGCGCAGACACCGCCCCGACAGCATACCGGCTTTCCGCAACACGCCCTTCGGTTTCATTTACCAGAAAAGCCCCCGTCTGAAGCCCCAGGTTGAGTGTTTGACTTTCAGAGGCCTGCTCTGCCAGCGGAATACCGAAGGAGAGGTAAAGGTCTGTTTTGCCTGCATGGCCCTTAAATCTGCTGGCGAGGAAGGGAAAGTCTATATGCCTGCCCGGAGGTTCGTAGACGAACTGCTCTGGGATTTTTCGGATCGTCTCACGGCTCTTGATGACATAGTCCATATCAAACCGGACGGCATCCGTAAAGGAGAGCGCCTGGGAACAGGGGCTGTAGATCGGAAACTCATTTAGCGTCGGGATAGACGGGTTCTCAGAGGCTCCTAATCCCCAAAGGCCATGATTGCCAAAAACGAACCGAAACGCACCATAGTCGAACACATGAAAGTTTCTGATGGTATTGAGGCCCGTTTTTATAGCCCTTCCAGCACATTTCGCCACTATATTGGACAGGAAGAAGTCGTTTTCCGGGGTGCCGTAGCGCACGTACACCCGCCCGCGTTCGGAGTCCCAGCCCTCCAGGTCTAGCTTCGGTTCGCTAAAGAGCAGCTTTGCGTAGACGAGTCGGGCATAATGCTCCAATTCGCGCTCATTGGCGTGGGTCAGCAAGTGCGGGTCCCTGCTTGTCCAGAAGGTCTCGCTAGGGGGGAGCTCGTTGTTGGGTAGGTTTTTCAGTTGATTCTCATTCATCACACGGCGCAGATCCCCAAAAACAGAATGCATAGCCGGTGGCATGCGGTCGAGAGCCGCAGAAAAATACTGTGTAGCTTGCTCCATCTGGTTGAGCTTGTACGCGGCGAAGCCGAGAAACAACCCCGAATAAGGATCCTCTGGAAAATGACGACGCATCGTGGTTGCCAGGCGCATCATGGCCTCATGATCTGGGCGTGCTACATAAAGGGCTGCAAGGGACATGTACGCCCTTCGAGCCGTAGGTTCGGAAGCCAGGGCCCTGGTAAGATGATGAACGGCTATAGGGTACGCTTTTTCCGCACGGTCGCTCAGGTCTCGTAGCTGATAGCCTCGTTGCTGCACCGATTCAAGATCGAAAGGATCCGGTACGGGAGGAAGCATATGATCGGTCGGCGATTCTCTCAAGACATCTAGATCTGGTAGTTTGCCAATCATTGAAGCATTTCCTAGAGGACGCAGGTGAGGGATGGTGATGCGGTTTCGGTGATGGAGATAGATGAGGGCCTCTTCACCTCCGATTTGTAGATTTGCCAGGGCATTGGTGGAGTCCAGTTTTAAGATTCGCTCTGCCAGTTCATGCTTCTTCGTTCGCCGCAACGCTACAGAGAGATTGCGTGGAAAGCCCAGGCGAAGCTGCATCTCCAGCAGCTCCACCTTCTCTGGGTCGCGGAAGATAGCCCGTGAAATGGTGACAGCTGCTTTTGCTGAGTCTCTCTGCTGTGCATAGATCTGCGCCAGGACGTAGCGGGCTTCACTCTGGTCAGGATGGCGCGTAATGAAGGTGCGTATCACCTCTTCCGCTTCTGCATAGTGCTGCGCCTCAAATGCTCTAAGACCCCGGGCGTACAAGGTGGAGTCGGTGGCATTGACTTGTGCAAAACCGGAGGACGAGAAACTGGCAAAAAATACGAGAGCGAATCCAAGGAGCCTGTAATAGGTAGGCATCATTGTTTGGGGGAAGATGCAACATACAGAGAAACGCTATAACATGATGTAGGAATGTAGTAGGGACACGGGTAAATTGCGCGTGTTTTCAAGGGTATTCTAGAATACCCTTGGTAAGGAAAGTGCTATTGGATAGATGATGTAGGTAATGCTCAATTTGAAGGAGACAGCAAAGTGCTTCCTATTGTGAGGATTCGGCGCAAAGCAACAAACTGTGTGCATTCTCCGGCCAAGCGTTGTATTTTCCACCGTTTGTGCTTTTCTCATCCAGCCAGGGACCCATCTCTGTGAGTATTCTAGCCGTAGGCACTGTTGCCTTAGACGATATCGAGACGCCTTTTGGCGCGCAGACCGATGTGCTTGGCGGCAGCGCCATGTACACGACGCTCACCGCTCGTTACTTCGTAGAGCCCGTGCGTCTCGTCGCTGTCGTAGGGCGGGACTTCCCAGACAGGTATTTGCAGGTGCTGCGTGATGGCAAGGTCGATCTGGAAGGGCTCGCTGTAGATCCGGAAGGGGAGACGTTTTCCTGGAGCGGTCGCTATCACTACGATCTGAACGACCGCGACACGCTCTTCACCCACCTCAACGTGCTTGAAACGTTCGACCCGGTTATCCCCGACGCCTATCGGGACAGCCGCATCGTGTGCCTGGGCAACCTGGAGCCGGGCATTCAGCGACGTGTACTCGAACAGGTGGACCGGCCCGAACTGGTCGTCTGCGACACTATGAACTTCTGGATCGACCACACGCTGGATAGTTTGCTGGAGACGCTCAAAGTCATCGATTGCCTTATCATCAACGACGCCGAGGCGCGGCAACTGGCGGATGAGCCCAACCTTGTCATCGCTGCCCGCAGGATCCGCGAGATGGGACCGCGCATCCTGGTCATCAAGAAAGGCGAACACGGCGCGATGCTGTTCATTGACGACACCATCTTCGTCGCGCCAGCCTTCCCGCTCGAAGACATTCAGGACCCGACCGGCGCAGGCGACACGTTCATGGGTGGCTTTGCAGGCTACCTCGCCCGCGAAGAGCGGCTGGATGCCGAATGCCTCAAGCGTGCCGTCATCTTCGGTAGTGCGATGGCCTCGTTCGTCGTTGAGAGCTTCGGGCCCGAACGTTTGCTGAATCTGGACGATGCGCAGATTCACGCACGCATCCAGGCTTTCCGCGATCTTTCTACAATCCCAGCACTGGTGCCGAGCGGAATCTCTTCCTGAGACCGTGCGTTTGCGGTTTGGCAATGGGGGCGTAGCCAGTAGAAAAACGGTTTGCATCGAATCTGCCCCAACGACCATTTCCTCGAAGAAATCTCGCCTCTCACATCATGGTAGGTCGGCTTTTCTGCTTTTTCCTTCCGGCGATGCTGGTGCTGATTGTGGGATGTGGAGGTGAGGCGGACGATAGGCAGGCAACGCTTCCAGAGCCCGGGATGGTTGCGCAAACGGCCGAATACGTAGGTAACGAAGCCTGTGCCAGTTGCCACGAGGAGATCTACCAGTCGTATCTGCGCACCGGCATGGGGCGTTCGCTCTATCCGTTCGATCCGGCGACAGCGCCCGAGCAATTCGACGCTTCGGCAAGAGTCTATGATGCCAACCTCGATTTGTACTACGAGCCGTTCGTGCGTGGCGATACCTTGTTTCAGCGCGAGTTCCGGCTTGATGGGGGGGGAGCAGTAGTGTATGAGCAGACGCATCCCGTACGGTGGGTCGTCGGGTCGGGCAATGCCACGCGGTCGTATCTGATGGAGGTCAACGGAATCGTGACCGAAATGCCGTTGACATGGTATGTGGAGCGCAAGAAGTGGGATCTCAGCCCGTCGTATGAGCAGACCAACCAGCGTTTCAGTCGGCCCATCGTTGAGGAGTGCATGACGTGCCACAATGGATTGCCGGAGCATACGTCTTTCACGCAGGCTCATTACACCGAGGTGCCCGAAGGCATCACATGCGAGCGGTGCCATGGCCCAGGCAGCGCCCACGTCGATGCACGCCTTTCAGACATGGAGCCAGGAGACGGGGAGGTGGATGCGACGATCGTTAACTCTGCCCACCTGAGCCGCGACTTGCAGCTTTCTGTATGCCAGCAATGCCATCTAACGGGAATTCCAGTCTTTGCCAGCGGAGAAGATGCGACGACGTACCGCCCTGGTGAGCCCCTGGCGGCCCATCGCAGCGTTTTCGTGATCGAAGAAGAACGCGACGATCCCGAGCGGTTCGGTATTGCTTCACACGCCGAGCGGCTGGCGTTGAGTGCGTGCTACCAGCAGAGTGAGATGACCTGCACGACCTGCCACGACCCCCACCAGTCCGTGGCAGAACTCGGCGTTGATCATTTTAACACAACCTGCCAGGGGTGCCACACGCCCAGCGATGGCGACGTGGTTTGCAGCCGCCCCGGTGTGCATGCACCGTCTGAGGCGATGACAGGGGACTGTGTGAGTTGCCATCTGCAAAAAAGCGGCACCAGCGATATTCCCCACGTCACCTTCACCGATCACTGGATCCGTCGCACCCTGCCTCCGAGTCGCCCACCTTCCGACATTGAGCGCGATCGGGTACGGACCGAACCATTTCGGCTGGTCCGTATGACGGATACGACCAGCACGCCGCCCAGCAAAGCTGCTCTCGAAGAAGCTATTGCGTATTTCGCGTTCTATGATACACGCCACAGGCTGCCCGCCTACCTGCGTCGTGTGACCACCAGCGCGAGGCAAGGGCTGGCAACAGGAGCCGATCATCCCGGCGCCCGGCTTGCGTATGGCAAGGCGCTGGCCGCGATGGATTCTCTGGGTGCCGCCGCAACGATCTTTGCCGATGCCATCGCTGTGTACCCGGACGATCCGCGACAGCATCTGGGTCTGGGGACGGTGTTGCTAGAGAACGGACAGGCGAACGCAGCACTGGAACCGTTGCAGCAGGCACTCACACTCCAGCCCCGGATGCTGGAGGCGCGGCTCAAGCTGGCAGAAACCTATGAGGTGCTGGGCCAAATGGCAGAGGCTGAAACGGCCTATCGGGTGCTGCTGGATCAGGACCCGGTGCACCATCCGAGTGCGTGGAACAACCTGGGCCTGTTGTATTTGCAGCAACAGCGCATCGCCGAGGCGGGGCCGCTGTTTGAGCGGGCGATAGCCCTCAACCCCAACCTCACCATTGCCATCATCAACCTTGGCTCGGTGCGGCTCCTTGAGCAGGATCTGGCGGCGGCGACAGCGCTGTTTGAGCGGGCGCTGAAGCAGGAGCCGGACAACGTCTCCGCGCTGGGCAACCTCGGCCTCATCCAGGCGCAGCAGGGTAACTTTGCTGAGGCCCGTGACTTGATACGGCGTGTTCTAGCCATCACGCCCAACGACCAGCGGGCCCGCGCCGTTCTTGCTCAGATTGAATCACAATTGCAATAGAAGGGTATGGCGTTTTATAGCTCAAAAAGGGACAGGTCGGTAGCAGGTATAGCCCTTTGCGTAGTGGTGTTATTCACGGCAGCGTGTGGAGGCGAGGGGGAGAGCACCCACACTTCAGCGCAACGGATACTCGTGGATCTGGACAAATCCAATCCAGAACGGCTTCTGCGTTATTACTTCGGTGGCTACGTAGATAAGCAGGCGAGCGACCCGTTTGAAGTGGGGTTGTTGGTCGAAGAGAACGGGCGCTATTATCTCGACACGGATGTTTTTGCAGAGCGACAGCCAGAGCTGACATCTCATCTGCAGGCAGCAGCGAGCAGCGGCACGCTTACCTGGGAGGCGCTCGAACCTTTTCTCAAAGACACCTACTACACCGCTCGCGCCGCGTCGCAGACGCTGGATGTCTTAACGTCCGAAGTGTCCTACGGCGGTGACGGCTGGATGCAGGTCGAAATCGATGGCGTGATGACGACAGCGCAGCGGCACGTCTATATTGCAGAGGCAGCCCTCCGTGCCGCCCTGTCGAGCTATCCTGAGAATGACGAGCAGTTGCTCTATCCCAGAGGCACTACCATCGTCGGGGAGCATTGGCTGGAGGGCAAACGCATCGAGACGACGGTGATGCGCAAGCGGGCCGATGGCTTCTGGGACTACTTCACCTATGGGCAGGACGGCGCGTTGGCATCACAGACACAGGCACTGCCCCGCTCCTTGAAGACGCCTACGCAGTGCGTCGGTTGTCATTTCGGGTCCAAGCAATTCGAGCCAGAACGCAGTTTTCCTGCCGAAGCGCCGCCCGGTCCGCACGGTCCGCGTGCACTCTACGTCGGCGATGATCTCCGGGACCGAGAGGTGGTGGCTTTCTTCGACGAACATCGCAAACGAAGCGATACCATCCTTGGGCTCTATAATACGTTGTTCGTAGCCCAGCTTCGCGCCGAACGCCGTGCGGGAAGCCTTTCTGAAGCGGACGCTGCCTTACTGGATCAACTCGGTTTGTAATTCCTGGTGACGTGCTTGTCGCTATGCGCTATCTTCCTTCTCTGTGCGTTAGCGGACAGACACACGGGTCCGTCCCTACAAGGGACGGGGATGGTCCATTTGGAATTGCGGAGAGCACTTTCGGATGCTTTCATCTGCATACCTTCGCGAACGTTATGACTCGCAAATTGACATTCGAAATTCAAAAATCCCTTTTCCCCCTTTCCTAACATGCCTCTGAGCACCGTTCGTCTAATCAACGCCGTCTTTTATGCCCACCATGGGGTGATGAAGGAAGAACACCGCATCGGCGGACGCTACGAAGTGGATGTGTCGATGGATCTCCATTTTGACGAAGCCGCGCGGGAAGATGACCTGTCCAAGACGGTCGATTATGAGATGATCTACCGGATGGTCCAAGAGATTGTGACGACGAACCACTTCTACCTGATCGAGCGGTTGGCCTATCTCATCGGGCGCGATGTGCTGGCGGCTTATGATATGGTGGAAGCGGTGGAGGTGACGGTGCGCAAACACAATCCGCCGGTCGGGGGCACGGCAGACCGCGCCGAGGCCGTGTACCGGGCAACGCGCTAGGCTTCTGTGGGAAAAATAGAGACCTGATCTACGACGAAAAGGCGTAGGAAATCGTAGAGCAGGTGGTCCGCTTCGGTCGTGTCGGCGAGGCTGTCCATAACGGCCTGGAAGTCAGCATCGCTGCCTAGTTCTTCGAGATACAGATCGCGGTAGGCAATGAGGCGTTCTCGCTCGCGTTCAGCGTTGAGCTCGCTGTGAAACTGGGTGCCATAGAAGGGCTTGTTACCCAGGCGGAAGGCCTGGTTTCGCTGCGACACATTGAAAGCCAGTTCAACGGCGGCAGGCGGCAGGGCTACCACACGGTCGTGGTGGCCAAGGTTGGCGCGAAAGCAAGGGGGGAGACCCTGGAAAAGGGGATCATCGGCGGCGGCAGCCGTCAATTCGATCTCGCCACAGCCAAACTCCGAACGCTCCTTGTCGTAGATCACCATGCCACCCAAAGCGCGTGCGATCAGCTGATGGCCCCAGCACGAGCCAAACGTAGGGAGGTCCCTGTCATAGGCTTCTTTCACCAGCGCCAGCACATCGGTCATCCAGGGATCGTCGTCTAATGCCGAATATTCGCCCGCTCCGCCAATCATGAGCGCATCGACACCATCTAGCAAGCCGAGATGGATAGGATCACGCACCACATTCACTGGGATAAACTGGGCCAGGTCGATCCGAGCGCGCTCGACAAAGCAGGTCTGTTCCTGTAGCTCCATCTCTTCCGTATTGCGTGCCTGGATGAGCAGTACGCGGATGGCGTCGAGCG
>DATGCC010000986.1:0-4226 GCA_035312345.1 Rhodothermales bacterium | reverse complement strand
GAGGCAGGTTTTCTGCCCATTGAGGTGGATACCAGCGAATTTCTGAAGGCTGGCGGATCGATCTTTTGCATGAAACAAATGTTCTGGTAGTGTCCATGATGCTGAAGCTACGCTGCACCTGATGAAGATTTCTGTCGTCATCCCGGCACGCAATGAAGCGGCCCGCATCGAGCAGACGCTGCACGCCGTGACGAGCCAGCCCGGACCGTTCGAGGTCATCGTCGTGGATGGGGGTTCGGATGATGCAACGAAAGCACTGGCTGCTCTGCATGCCCAGGTCCTTTCTTCCGCACCGGGCCGGGCCAGGCAGATGAATGCCGGGGCAGCCCTGGCTACCGGAGAGGTAGTGCTCTTCCTCCATGCCGATACCCTGCTTCCCCCCGACGCCTTCACGGTCGTCCGTACCACCCTCATAGATCCAGCCGTAGAAGGCGGGGCGTTTCGACTGGCGTTCGATACAGACACACTGTTGCTACGATTCTATAGCTTCTGCACGCACTTCGCACTTCCGCGTATCTGCTTCGGCGACCGCGCCCACTTTGTCCGGCGGCGCGTATTCAAGGAAATCGGCGGTTTCCCTGATGTACCCATGTTTGAGGATCTGGAACTCGTGCAGATGCTGCACCAGCGCGGCGGTTTTCGTTTTCTTCCACAGGCAGTGACGACCGCAGCCCGCCGGTTCGAGCAGTACGGCCTCTTTCGCCAGCAACTGCGCAACACCTACCTCTGGCTGCGCTACCAGACCGGCACGCCACCCGAGCAACTGGCACACCTCTACCCGTATCGCTAGCCCCAAACATCCACCTTGCTCTTGACAAAGAACCTTCGCTTGTTGACTTAATACTATCTAATTAGTATTATCTTTTTAGTCTAACCAATGAGATGCCGCATGAGACGCAAATCGCTTACCCCACTGGGGGAAACGGAAATGGAGATCCTGCACCATGTGTGGGATCTCCGGCAAGCCACGGTAGCTGACGTGCGAGCCCGCATCCTGGAAACCCGCGAGGTGGCCTATACGACGGTTATGACGGTCATGAAAAACCTGGCCGACAAGGGCTATTTGCAATTTGAGAAAGACGGGGTCACGTACGTCTACTCAGCGGCCCGCCCGCCCGAAGAGGTCCGGCACAGCCTCGTGGATGACCTGGTTCGCAAGGTCTTCGATGGCTCGCCGCTGGCGCTGGTACAAACCCTCGTCCGCGCCGAAAACCTGACCGAAGCCGAGCGCCAGGATCTCAAACGCTTGATCGACGAGATGGAGGACGACGACGATGCATAGCCTGGATCTGCTACAACGCCTCGGCGCGTGGAGCATTGAGGGGCTCTGGATGCCACTCCTTGCCTGGACGGTGCTGGCGAGCCTCGTGTGGGGGTGCCTGCGCCTGTGGCGTTCCGCCCCCCCGCTGGTATCCTATGCCGTGCTCACAAGCTTATTGCTGGCCCTACCGCTAGGCGTGCTGCTGGGTTTTTTCACCGATGTCTCGCTCATTGCGATACAGCCCCCCTCACCGTCCAGTATCACGTTGCCAGCCCTCCCTCAGTCGCTGGCTCCACCCTTGGTCATTGTAGATACAACGGTGCCCGTCTTTAGCTGGACCCTATTACATAGCCTGGGTGTGCTGCTACTCGTGGCAGGACTGACAGCAAGTGTCGCCTGCTTCCGGTTCGCGCTATACAGCTATCGGCTGGCTCAGCTGCGCCGTCACCTTCCGACGACCGATGTGAATACTGATGCCCTGCAGATATTGAATGCGCAAATCGATACACTCGGCTTGCACAGACCCGTCTGCCTCATTGTCACCTCACACGCTGTGGTGCCGCTGACCTTTGGCTGGCGTCACCCTGTGATCGTGATTCCAGCCTCTCTGCTCGACGATGCCGAAGCCTTGCGGCTAACCTTGCTGCATGAACTCGTCCACATTCGTCGGGGCGACTATTTGATGCAATGGATCGGCAACGCAGTGGGAGCACTCTTTGCTGTTCACCCAATGGTGTGGTTCCTTCGCCGCAAGATAGCTGACTACCGAGAGTTGGCCTGTGACGCTGCCGTGCTGGGACAGCCCCACATCAGCAGCAAGCGCTACGCTACGCTCCTCTATCAGTTTGCCCTGGTCCGCTCCGAACCTCCGCAGCTTGCCCTGAGCATGGCTGCCTCCCACCGCGAACTCAAAACCCGGATTACTGCCATGAAATCGCACAAAACCGCCGTTCACCGCTTTTCGCCACGCCTGGTAGCCACGACGCTGGCAAGCCTTCTGCTGGGTCTGGCCACGCTCGTCGTTGCCTGCACCGACTTCGTGGGCCCCGACCTTGAAGCCGAGACGGTTGCTGCCAAAACGGATAGTTCGAAGGTTTACGTAGTCGCCGAAGAGATGCCTGTTTTGGTAGGCGGGCTAGACGCCATCCAGCAAGAGATCCAATATCCGAAGATCGCCAAGATGGCCGGCATTGAAGGCCGTGTCTTTCTCCAGTTCACTGTAGACGCGCAGGGCAAAGTCGTCAACCCTGAAGTCGTTAAAGGAATCGGCGCAGGCTGTGATGAGGAGGCCCTACGGGCGCTTCAGACGGCTACGTTCAAGCCAGGAAAACAGGCTGGCGAAACAATACCCGTGAAAATGTCAATCCCCGTGACGTTCCGGCTTGATGGTGGTCATTCGAACCCATCTCAGAAAGAATCATCTTTCGGGGTTATGCAAAAGCAACCAGAACGTCTTAAAGCCGAGAAAAGCACTCCTCCGCCTCCTGCTCCATCCACAAATGAGATAGAGATACCGGCGACCCAGCCTAAGACATCCACACTTTCCCGTCGCCCTCCACCGCCTCCGTCCTCAACTTCTGACCTCTCTAGCAATCAGATCCGGGTGACCTCTGACGGTGATGTGCTGGAGCAAGGCATTGACTTCACGGTAAATTGGGTAGACAGCACGGTATCCATTGTCAACCCCAGTTACTTATCGGCTTACCGAGAAATCGAGATTGAGTACTGACGCATAGCTCTGTACACAAAAGCCCGCCGTATCCATGGGAAGCGGCGGGCTTTGTTGTATCCGCAAATCTTATGCTTTTGTTATACCTTTCCGGGCACCTCAGCGTATGCTGCATCGTTGGCGTTTTCAGTACCGTGCATGCTTTCTTCCGAATCAACCCGCCCGACCATGGCAAACATCATCCTTCCTCCCGGCTGGCAAATCAAAGAAAACCAAGCCACATCCGCTACCGCCTATCATAACCGGCGGGCTTTTCTGAAAACCCTGGGGCTGGGATCTATCGGGTTGATGTCGGCCACCTCGGCACTAGCCTGTGCCAATGGTCGCAGCGCCAGCATGCCTCCCAACGGCCCCCTCGACACCATCCCGGCCAATGCACCGCGAGCGGGCTACCCGGCTCCGCGTGTGGAGACGTACACCGTGCCCGAACGGCCCGTCACCGAGCGCATAGCCGCTTCGTCGTTCAACAACTTCTATGAATTCATCAGCCAGGGCGACCTGAAGAACGTCTGGCCGCTGACAGGCGACTACGAGCCGTTCCCCTGGACGCTCGAAATCAAGGGGTTGGTCGAAAAGGAACAGACACTCGACCTGTCCGACCTCATCACGTCGATGGAGTTGGAAGAGCGCCTCTACCGCTTCCGCTGCGTGGAGGCATGGTCCATGACGATTCCGTGGACGGGCTTTCCGCTACGCAAGCTGATCGAACGCGCCAAGCCGCTCTCGAAAGCCAACTACGTCCGCTTCGTCAGCGTGAACCGTCCGAAACAGATGCCCGGCATCAAAAATGCACCGTGGTATCCGTGGCCCTACTTCGAGGCGCTGCGCATGGACGAGGCGATGAACGACCTGGCTTTTGTAGCTACTGGCCTCTACGGCGAGCCCCTCACCAAGCAAAATGGTTCCCCTCTGCGCATGGTGTTACCCTGGAAATATGGGTACAAAGGGGCCAAAGCCTTCACCCAGATCGAGTTCACCGAAGAGCGTCCCGGCACCTTCTGGAACGAGCTCCAACCCACCGAATACGGCTTCCTCTCCAACGTCAACCCCAACATCCCCCACCAACGCTGGAGCCAGGCCACCGAGCGCTTCATCCCAGAAGTTGACACGGAGCAGCGCGTGAAAACCCAGATCTTCAATGGCTACGGCGCGTTCGTCGGCGATCTGTATCCTGACGAACCGCGCGAACCCGGCCCACCCCTGGCCCGCTAAGGTTTAATCGAAACCTTACACGGT
>DATGCC010000985.1:0-2870 GCA_035312345.1 Rhodothermales bacterium | reverse complement strand
CGAGACGTCACGCCCCAGCCCGTCGCGGAGATCGACGCGTCCCTCCTGCCCGAAACTGACAATCGGCTGTCCGGTCCGTGCGTTCAGGGCAAACAGATCCGATCCTTTGACGAAGAGGATGCGCTGGTCCTCCCGATCTGCCCAGTACGCCATCCCCCGGCTTACACCCAGAAACTGCGCCATCGTTGGTTGGCCCGTCGTGGTGTCGTTGGGCGAGGGATTGAACCGCCAGATTTCCGCTCCGGTCTGTGCATCCAGTGCAAAGATACTGACGGCTGGCGAGGCTCCGTAAAGGATGCCGTCGATGATCAGCGGATTCGTCTGGATCTGCGCAAAGCGCTCATCCCAGATGTCACCGGCATGGTAGGTCCAGGCGACCTCCAACTGCTGCACGTTGTCTTTGTTGATCTGTGTGAGCGGCGCATACTGGCTACTGGCTTTGTCGCCCAGATAAACGGGCCAGTCGTGATTTTGCGGAAAAGGTTGATCTGATACCGATGGGCTGCACGCCGCCAGCGCAATACAAAGACCAAGGAATAGCAAAAAAAGTGGAACGGTTCGCATTGATGCGATTCTCCCGCAACCTCACCGGTGCATTAGGATCAAGGGGCAAATACCTGTTCCAAAATAGCACTTTGCACCAGCGACGGCAAAAGCAAACTCAAAAGTACGTGCTTGCCCTCCATCCTCAGGTCGGCAATCTACTTGACGTACATGATGCCGAGCGTCTTCGCTGATGCCCCTGACTCTATTCGGCAAAAATACATCCCGGCACCTATATCACGTGGGACCCACTGCACCTGGTGCTGACCTGCTGGCAAAGGTCCCTGCATAAGTTTGGAAACCCTCTTTCCTAACCCATCAAAAACGCTCACCCGAATGTATTCTGCCTGAGGTATTGTAAAAGAAATCGTCGTTTGCTCAACAAAGGGATTGGGATAATTTATGGCGCTTACGGATGTGGTGCTCGGCTCCAAGCCTTCCTCCTCGATTCCTACACTTCCCGAGCGCATCCATTTGAAGACGCCATTGCTAGTTACACCAATGTAAATCCTTCCGTTAGGGCCCTCTTCAATGGATGTGATCCAAGGATTTAGTAACCCATTATCGAGTGAAATCCACGTTTCACCGCCATCCGTTGAAGCAAAGATACCAAGTCGTGTGCCGGCGAGGAGTTCACCTTTCGAGGTGAATTCCATGCTCGTGACGTAGGCATCTGGCTCAAATATCAATGCCCATTTCTGCTGCATCTCATCCCATTGGTATACACCTGTGTTCGTACCAGCATAAATGGCACCCTTGTCGTCTGCTACAAGTGCAAGAGTTTGGGTTCGGTCCTGGACAAACCCTTCGCTAAGACTCACCCATGAATCGCCGTTATCCTCTGATCGAAATACACTATCAAATGCCTCGACAGATAAAGCCTGCCGTTACGCTCTTCTGCGAATGTGTTAGCTCCTACAAAAGATATGGATAAGGATTCCCACGTCTGCCCATCATCTAGAGAACGGAATATGTCTCCTCCACTAGCCGATGCAAACATATAACCGTTGTTTTTCAGAAAAACAGATTCTATGCGTAGACTATCGAGACCTACTTGTAGCCAGCTTTCTCCATCATCATCCGAGTAGTATATTCCAGAACTCGTTCCAGCAAAGAGGTGCTGATCATCATTGATGACAAGTGAGTATGTTTGAAGGTGAGGACACCCGCCTTTCTATCCATCGATTTGAAAGATTACTTGATCAGACCGGGTATCGCACGCTTCGCCGGCAGTTTTACCTCATCAACCCGATCTATGCCTATAAATTCGGGCTCAAGCCTTTCAAGCAAATTCCTGCTATAGCTGCACTGCCCTGGGTACGCGACTTTGTTACCACGACGTGCTACTATCTGGTACAGCCAAAGGACCTATAGTTCTGTGGAGAACTATTCCCTCAAAAGCCAGCCACGTTTCTTTATCCGTCAAAGGCTCAAAAAATGACCAGCAGCTTTTCCTCAAGTACTTCGCCAGTAACCACATCTACGAATATATTCCACTCCGGGCTAACTGGATCCTTTTCTTTGTATATATCAATGGAAATCTGCCACGCTACGCGTAGTTCAATAGTACCTTCGGTTCCCGGGCAGCACCACCTAACAGGGAATTTCCGACCGCGCAAACACCAGAAAATTTCAAACCTTGTCTGGACGTGCGCTTATCTCCCCACCCCGATGCAACCAGATAAGCATGCGGCCCGTGACCGCTCCCAAAATCAGTCCACCCACGACCGCACCCGACAGGTACAACACCGCCCCCCAGATCCCGCGTAGCGGCAGGGCATCCACCAACGCTACTGGTGCCGCAGCTAAGAGCCAGCCCAGCGCACTGCCGCCTACCCAATAGCCCGCCTTAGCAACGCTGCGGCGCAGCAAGAAGCTCTGCCACAGACCTACCAGAAAACCACCGAGCGCTACGCACACATGCAGCGAGTAGGACACATCCCACTCGGCGACGCCAGCGATATCGCTTGCTAAAAACGGCAGGGCCAGTCCAATAGCGCACGACCAGAACCAGGCACCTGAGTTATCAAGCACGGCTCTGATGGCTCGTGCCTGCATCAGCCCAACGCCAATACCCATTCCGAGGCCAACGAGCACCTGAGACCCACCGATGCCAACGACCTCTCCAGCCAGGGCCAGAACTACGATGAGCGGGATGCCGAGCACCCACCCCGCCCATGTCAGACGCAGCCACCTCTTGAAGAAGGGGCGTTGGCTCGTGATGAACTCATCCATTTGTCTATCCTGGGGTGTAACAGTCACATTCAACAACCAATGATTTCGTATACGTCGGTCTATACAGACCCTTCCGCAGGTGCAAACACCCA
>DATGCC010000984.1:0-4840 GCA_035312345.1 Rhodothermales bacterium | reverse complement strand
CGTTTCATCGGTCTGGAGCAGGACGGCTCCGAAAAGGCTGCGTTGCTCCGGCGTAAACTCTTCTCCGTTCGGCCCGATGAGGCGCAGTGGTTCGTCATCCGAAACTCCAGTCAGCCGCAACTCGCTTGGGCTGCCCGCAATCAACTGCTCGCCCTGCACCGACTCGCCCGACGACAGGTAGTAGATGGAACGGTACAGCAGCGGGATGAACAGGCCGCGTACGGGCAGGTCGCTCCAGCGCACATCCGGTGCTGTGGCGACGAGAAAAACGGCTCCGCTGCCGTAGCGGAGTTCTTGCAGAAACGGGAAACTGCTGGAAAGCTGGATCAGTGTCTGCTCGGTGCCCGAACTCGGCGTGTAGTTCATCGCATAGTAGATGTCCGGACTTTCGACGTCACCGCGCTGGCCGGGTCGGTCGAAGACGCCCTCGAAGAGTGGATGCTCCAGGTCCACGCGGTCGAATGAGGCGATGAGGCCCCCGGAGCCGAGCGAGCCGCTGAAGCCGCTGAAGGTGCCGCCGCCAAGGCCGCTGAGCAGGGCGTTGTAATCAGGAGCCTGGGCGGCTTCATTCGGAAAGAGGAGCAGGCCGCCGCCGCCGTTCACGTAGCGCGTCAGCGCCGCCACCTCGCCGCTCGACAAATCGCGAGGGCCGACGAGCACGACGGCATCGTAGCCGCCCAGCGCGGTCGCCGCCAGTGCGCTTTCGGCAATGGTCGTGACATCGAACGTAACACGGCCCTGCGTGAGTTGGGACGAGAGCGCCAGTTCTACATAATCCGTTCGCTGCCCCTCGCCGCGCACGATAAGCAGGCTACGTTGCTCCGGCACGTTGAGCGCGAAGTAACGAATGTTGTCGCGCACAAAGTCATCGTCTTCGATCTGCACCTCGCCCGCGAGCCAGCCACGGTGCTGCGGCGTCACAGCAAAGACGACGGGCGTTTCGTTACCGGGCTCCAGGTCGGCAGTGGCCTGTGCCACGCGCTCGCCGCCCAGGTAGAGGCTCGCCACATAGCCCTGAATGGGATCGGAGCCATAATTCACCAGCGTTGCCTCGACCCGCGCCGGTTGACCAACTTCGACGATGCGGCTCGCCACGCGCACATCGGTGATTGCCACGTTACCAAAGGTGCGCTCGCCGACAGGTAGAAGGACCGTGCGAATCTCGTCGGGCACCTCCACCTGGGTCGAGTCGAGCAGGGTGCTGCGTTGCAGGTCGGAGAGGACGTAAATTTCCTTGTTGAGGTGGGAGGCGTCGTCCAACAGGGCAGCAGCACGGGCGATGGCGCGGGCAGTGGTTGTCGCGCCGGTCCGCGTGGTTAGTTCGCCGAGCGCATCCAGCGCCGGGGCTTTGTTTTTGTAGGCGGCAGGGGCAGCGCTCGTATTGTCTGCGGTGGCGAGGACGAAGATTTCGTCACCCGGCTCGGTTTGGTCGACCAGCCCGGCGGCCATGTCGCGGGCCTGATCCAGGTAGTTGCCCTGCGCATCCCGTAGCGTCATTGAGAGCGAGTTGTCGACCACAATCGCGATGGACGAGTTGGCACGGCCCCCGAGCGTCCCGGCGAGGCCGCCCGTCAGCGTGGGGCGAGCGAAGGCCAGGATGAGGCAGGCGATGGCGAGCGTCCGCAGCACCAGCAGCAGCCACTGCTTGATGCGCACGCGCTGCATGGTGCTCTTCTGCAACTCTTTGAGGAACGCCAGCGAGCTAAAATCCACCTTCTTCGGACGGCGGAAGTTGAAGAGGTGGATGATCAGCGGGATCGCCGCTGCCACCAGCCCCAGCAGCACCAGCGGGTTGAGAAACGTCATGGCAAGGCTTGGTTCAAAGTTCGGTGTTCAAGGTTCAAAGCAGGGGCTATCAACCTTGAACGTTGAACCCTGAACCCGAAACGATACTACGGACTGCCTGCTACTTGACGTATCAGGTGCTGTTCCGTAGGGCGGTGCTATTGCAACGTCCAGTAGCGGAAGATGCGGAGGCGGTGCTCGCGCAGTTTACGTTGCAGCGGAGAATGGCCATGCAGCACCAACTGGTAAATATCCTCCAACAGCGACTTGGTACTTGCAAAGTAAGAATGCCCCAGCAGGTCGGTGTCGATGTCGGAGACATCGATGGTATCAAGGCCCTCGGTGACAACGAGGTGGTCGCCCGACTCGCCTGCACGGGGATACTGATGGATATTCTTCGAAGCCTGCAACGCCCGATCTTTGGAAGAGGCATAGAGCGTCAGCCGGTTGGCGGTGGAGCGGACGGCCGGGATGATGTCGCGCAAAAAAACATCGGCGTCCACATCGGGCGCGGTGAAGACCACCTGGTCGAAAACCGGCTCGTCGTACTTGGGAGCGATGCGAAGGAGGGCGTTGGTGAAGGCACGGTTGCCCATGCTGTGGGCAATGACGTTGATGTGCTCAGCCCCAGAACGTGCGGCAAGGTCTTCGAGGAAGCGTTGCAGGTGCGGCACCGTCCAGCGCACATCGGCTTCGTCGGCAAGGTATTCGAGGATGTTGCCGTTGGAGGGCCAGCTATAAAAAACCGGCACGCCATCGAAGCCCAGGTCGTAGGTGATTTGTGCCGTGCGGCGGGCGGCATCCTCGAAGGTGACGTTGTAGCCGTGGATGAAGACCAGTAATTCTTTCTCACCAGATGCGCTCCCCCGTGCCTGCATCCGACGGTGAAAGTCATCTTCGTCCAGCGGGCTAACCTCCAGCAGAACGATATGCTTGGCCGGGTTCGCTTTGAAGGTGAGGCCCAGCCAGGACGGCGGGGATTCTAGCTTGCCAATCTGATGCCCTTTGGGGATGCTGACGTGGCAGGTGCCATAGACGAGCGTGCCGCGCTCTCCGCCGAAGTAGGTCGAGGGATCTGAGGTATCATCGACTTTGCGATCCGTGCCATAGAACACCTCGATCTCTACATAGTCCTTCGAGTCGTCGCTCCGGGTCGTATCCGTCGGGATGACATCGCCCCGCAGGTCGCGGACGAGTGTGACGTAGGCTTCGGGGTCGCTTTCGGGATCGGGCACATAGTCGGGCGCGACGAGCAGCAGGCTGGATATCGCGTTGCGGGCGTCTTCGATTTGGTCCTTGCCCAGGTAAGCGAGGGCTTGCAAATGGTAGGCCTGTTGCTGCTCCGCCTCGGTGGGGTTCAGGCGACGGAGGCAGTAGTCGGCCCAGGTCAGCGCCAGATCATAATTCGCGTTGGCGTATTCCTCTGCTGCTGTCGCCAGCGCCGCCTCGCAGTCGCGGACTTGAGCTTGCGCATCAGGTACAGCAACCAGCCATCCCAGGGCGAGCAGCAAAAGCGCATACGGTACGGTGTGTCGTAGCATCGTCCCACAAGGTTGATTCAGGAAGCTCCTATCAAAACAAAGGGGGCCCAGTAGAAGGGGCTTTGCCAGGCTCCTTCCTGGCGGATGCGGCGTTTGGCATCCCGCAAAGCACGGGCAAAATCCACCGGTCGCCCGGCACGCTCATCTTCAAAGATGGCTTCGAAGAAAGCACCGATGAGGGAGGCCGTCGAGGCGTCGTTCACGTCCCACTGGCTGGCGATGACCCGCCGCGCCCCCGCTGTGAGGAATCCCCGCGACAGCGCGAAAACGCCCTCGCCCTCAATCGTTGTCCCGACGCTCGACTGGCAGGCCGAAAGCACCGCCAGTTCCGCATCTTTCAAGGGTAAGTCGTAAATCTCATGCAGTTGTAGAAAGCCATCGTTGGCGAGGTCGTTGGTTTGGCCGGGCGGTGGCGTCAGAACGAGTGAAGCGAACAGGCTATTGTGCTGGGCATCGACCAGACCATGTGTAGCGAGGTGGAGATAGCGTTTGCCCGGTAGCGCCTCGCGTAGGGCAGCTTCCGTCGCATCCACTCCCTGGATCACTTCAAGCGTGCTTTTTTCTTCACCCAGGGCCCTCACAATAGCGCGGGTTTCGCGGGCGGTGCCCGGCAACGCCCCAAGCGTACCGCCCCGGTTGGCATACCGCGCTCGAGCTGATCCCTTCGCAGTCAGCGCGGGTGCTTCCTCTGTCGTGCTTTGCGCGGCTACCGCCTGTGGGTCGAAGGTGGGGTTGGACAGGCTGAGGAGGGTGGTTGTTTGTGCCCAGCCGCTTGAATGGTTTTGGGCAAGCCTATCGAGGGTGGCGAGGGACGGCGCATACCGGATGACCGGACCTACATCCAGCCAGAACGTATGATCGCTATCATCTGCACCCGGCTCCACGACGAGCGCCTCGAAGGGCAGAAAGTGCAGTCCGCCATCGGGAATGAGCACTACGTTCTCGGCGGCAAGCAACCGGGGGCGCAACGCGTCGGGCACCAGGATCTGCCAGAGGACATGGGCGATGGAATCGGTTGCTGCCTGCAACGTATCGGGCTTGGCGAAGCGTTGTAGCAGCCCTGGCCTTTGGCTTTCGTCGGATGCATCCCCGTTGAGTAACGTTTGGAGCACATCGGTCGTCAAGGGTCCAGCGGGGAGGTTCAGCGCAGCGGCCTGGTTCTCGTCGATAAGCAACGGGAAGACTTCTACCTCTGCTCGGCCCGGCGGTACCAGAAACACATGGCTTGTCTTTGTACCCATCTGATAGAGCAATAGCAAGCCGTCCTCCGGTACCAGGGTGCGCTGCACCTGGCGTAGGTCTACGGATCCCTTGCTACTCAGGAAAGCGTCGTTCCAGTGTGGGCTGGCACTTTTGAGGTCCTGGTAGACCTGTGCATAGGCGTCCTCGGCAGCAGCCAGAGAATCTTGCAGGGCCTTTGTCTTGTAGAGGCGGTCGCGCTTGTTCAGGGTAGGATCGGCGTAGGCCAGCGTGAGGCGTTGCTGAAACTCGGCGAGGCGGGCGCGGGCGTCGGC